>JBKKBU010000145.1:0-10799 GCA_046713755.1 Mycobacteriales bacterium | reverse complement strand
GCGGAGGAGATCACCGAGCGGATCCTGTTCCTCGGGGGGCTGCCCAACTACCAGCGCCTCGGGACTCTCGCGATCGGGCAGACCGTGCCGGAGCAGTTCCAGTCCGACCTCGCGATCGAGCTGGCTGTCGTCGAGCGGCTGCGACCGGGCGTCATCATGTGCCGCGCCAAGGGCGACCACACCTCGGCGAACCTGCTGGAGAAGATCCTCGGCAACGAGGAGGAGCACATCGACTACCTCGAGACCCAGCTCGATCTCATCGCGGCGCTCGGCGAGCCGCTGTACCTGTCACACCTGCTCGGCTCGCACGGCGAGCACTGACGACTCACCCGGCGCGGCCCACCGGTCGGCGCAAGGCGTCGCTGACAACTGGTGACAGCGCCTCGCAGTAGGCGTATACCTGCCGGGCAGGCAACTGCGGTTCGCTCGGGGGTGCAGCGATGTCCGGTCAGGTCACCACGGTTGGCCCACCTGCGCAGGCCCCGCCGCCCTCGCCGTCGGGCGGACCACTTCGCCTGCTGCTGGCAGCCGGCGGGCGCCGGGCCCAGCTGGCGATCGTCGTGCCCTTGCTCGTCATCGCAGCGGTGGCGTGGACTCTCACGGCAGGATCCGTCGACGACCCGATGATGTCCTTCGGGCCGTTCGTGGCCGCGTGGCTGGTGATGATGGTCGCGATGATGCTGCCGTCGGTGGCGCCCGTGGTCGCGCTCTACGGCATGGCGGCCCGCCGCGGAGTGGTAGCGGCGGTGCCCGTCTTCGTCCTTGGCTACCTGGCGGTGTGGGCGGTGTCAGCACTGCCGGCCTTCGCGGTGGCCAGCCTGGTCGCGGAGCCACTCGCCGATGGCGACCTTTGGGTCGGGCGGGTCACCGGCGCGGCGCTGCTCCTGGCGGCCGGCTACCAACTGACGCCGCTCAAGCAGGTCTGCCTACGGCACTGCCGCTCTCCGCTGTCGTTCTTCCTGGCCCGCACCACCAGCCTGGCCAGCCCGCGCGCCGCCATCGCTGCTGGCGCCCGCCACGGGGCCTACTGCCTCGGCTGCTGCTGGGCGCTCATGGCGGTGCTGATCGCCGTCGGCGGCATGCAGCTCGGCTGGGCGCTGGCGCTGGCCGCCGTCATCGCCGTCGAGAAGCTGCTGCCCTGGGGTGCCCTTGCCGTCCGCGCCACCACGATCGTCGCGGCCTCTTTAGGCCTTGCACTCATCGCCTACCCGTCCCTGCTCCGACACCTCGTCTCCGTTCCGATGGACCTCATGTAGGAGCAGCTATGACCACGACCACCGAGACCCGCCTGTCGTACCGACTGAAGGGGACCGGCTACGAGTTCTGCAGCTGCAACCCGGGGTGCACCTGCAACTTCTCGGGCTTCCCGAGCTCGTCCGATGGCGCCTGCAAGGCCTTCGTCGGCAACGTCATCGAGGAGGGGCGCTGCGGTGATGTCGACCTCAGCGGCGTGACGGCCGTCGCCATCATCGACTGGCCTCGGGCCATCCACGACGGTGGTGGTCGGGCGGTGTTCGTGGTCCCGCCCGAGACGACGGACGAGCAGGTCGGCGTCCTGGCTCAGATCTACACCGGTCAGCTCGGTGGCATGCCGTGGGAGATCCTCGGGGGCACCTTCGAGGTCGCCGGGCTGGTCAAGGCGCCGATCACGATCACTGGCGACGGGATGGCCGTGACCATGACGGTCGATGGCATCGGCACCGCGGCAGGTCGCTACTTCGCCAACCCGGTGACCGGCGAGCGCCACGAGGCGAGCATCGTCCTCCCGGACGGCTTCATCTGGACCGAGGGCCAGTGTGGCGTCGGCAGCTTCCAGGCAGCAGCGGAAGGTTTGTCGCTCGAGTTCGCGGACTCCAACTGGATCCGCTACGCCTTCGACTGGTCCAACGACGCCTGACCGACTAGCCCGCGCAGATCGCCGCCAGCCAGGCGAACGGGTTGGCGGCGGCTCCCCCGCCCGGGTGGGCCTCGAAGTGCACGTGGCTCGGCGTCGTCTCGGCATTGCCGCTGTTGCCCACCGTCCCGACGGGCTGGCCGGCTGTCACCCGCTGTCCGAGGCTGACGTAGATCGCGTCCTCGTGGGCGTAGTAGTAGCGGTCGCCGTTGTCACCGCGGATCCAGAAGGACAACCCACCGAGGCCGCCGTTGCTGATCTCGTCGACGACCCCGTCGACGACGGCGTAGGCGTCGGAGCCCTTGGGTGCGAAGACGTCGGTGCCCTGGTGCTTGCGGCCGCCCGACCGCGGGGCGTGCCAGGTGTCGACGAACGAGTGCAACGGACCGACGGGGCAAGCCGCGGGTGGGCCGGTGAAGGGATCGACGTGGTCGCCGTCGGCGCCCACAGCACCGCCGTACGACGCCCCGGCGGCAGCCTGCGCTGCTGCCAGCGCACGGGCGGCCTCGGCCCGGGCGCGGGCCTGCTGCTCCTCGACGAGCCGCTTGACCGTCGCATCGGCCGTGGCCAGCAAGGAGTTCTGCTCGTTGAACAGCCGGGCCACCTCAGCGGTCTCGTTGTCGAGAACGGTCGCCAGTCGGATCTTTTCGCTGGCGTTGCGGCGGCCCTGCTCCTCGAGCGCCTCCAGCCGACCTGCGGTGCTGCCGGCGCTGGCGTTCTTGGCGCTGTCGATACGGACGATGGCGTTGACGTTCGCCGCCCGGGCGAACAGGTCCTGGGGGTCCTTGCTCTGCAGGACACTCGCCAGGAGCGCGGTGCCGCCACCGGCCTTGTAGAGCGCTGAGATGCGGTGCTTCATGGTGGCGTCGGTGCCGGCCTGAGCCGTCCGAGCCGCCTCGAGGTCACGGGTGAGGGCGACCGAAGCGTTGACCGCGACGCCGAGGGCGTCCTCGGCGGCCTCGTAGCGGGCGATCGACTCCGCGACCTTGGTGCGGGTCTGGGCGAGCTGCGAGCGCAGTGCGGTCGCGCGCTCCTGCGCGGACCCGACCGACTCCGCCGCGCTGGGGCTGGCGGGGAGGGTGGGGGCGAGTGCGGACGTGGCAAGGACAGCCACCACCGCCAGCACCCTGCGCACGCTCACCCGGTAGGCCTCGACCGGATCCGTCCGCCGCTTGAGCCGTTCGGCGTAACGCTCGGGCCACGCTGGCAGGGCTCGGGCCGCGGTCGGCGAAGATGGTGCGGTGCGTCGCCTCTCCCTGCTGTTGCTGGCCATGGTGGTGGCCCTGCCGCAGGCAGCGTGGGCGCACGGCGGGTTCACGCCTAACCGGGTGGCCCGCGGCGCCACTGCCGAGGTCGACCTGGCGCTGCCCAGCGAGCGCCCCAACGCCCGCACCTCCCGGGTCGTCATCTCGATGCCGCGGGGCTTCACGCCGCGCGACTGCCAGGAACCGGTCGGCTGGACCTGTGCTGTCAAGGCCGACGCCGTCGAGTGGACGGATGTCGCCGGGGTCAGGGCGGAGACCAACTTCGTGCTCACGTTGACCGTGTCCTCGACCACGGGGACCTACCCGCTGCCGGTGAAGCAGACCTACGACGACGGCGCGGTCTCGGACTTCTCGGGGCCGCCCGGATCGGAGAACGAGGCGCCGGTCATCACCGTCACCGGCGGTGGGCCGGCACCGACCAGTGCTGCCCCGCGTCCCACGGCGACGCGGACGGCGTCCTCCCCACCCTCCCAGCCCGTGACGGCCACCGCGACAGCGTCGGCCGTGACCTCGGCCAGCAGCGCAGCAGCTCCGACCGCCGGGGCAACTGCACCGACGGGGTCGGAGCCTCCCACCGCGTTGAGCGCAACCGCGTCCGCCAGCCCGTCGCCGCCGCGCGCCGAGGTGGTGTCCGGTGACGACTCCGGCGGCGGCCTACCGGTGAAGCTGCTGGCCGGTGCGCTCGTGGCGGCGCTCCTCGCCGTGATCGCCGCCCAGCTCCGCAGCCCCCAGCCGAAGGCCTGATCGGGTCGTCCTCGGCACCGGGTGCGCTGCATCGGGGGGTGCAGCGACGTCGCGGGACCGCGGCGGAACAGCGCGGCCGGGCGGCCGCCCTCGGGCCCGACAGGGGCGGATCGGCCGACCGGCACCAGGAAGCCTTCTGTTCCGGTCGTCTTGCGATGGAAGTTGCGCGGGTCCAGCGGCGTGCCCCAGACCGCCTCGTAGACCCGCCGCAGGTCGGCGACGGTGAAGACGGCCTCGCAGAAGGCGGCGCCGAGGGAGGTGTACTCCAGCTTGGCGCGGGCCCGCTCGACGCCGGCGCCCAGCACCGTCGCGTGGTCGAACGCCAACCGGCCGCCGTCGACGTCGGCTACGGGCACCCAGTCGACCCACGTCGCACCCGCCGTCGGGGAGGGTGCCGGCAGGTCTGGGGCGAAGACCAGGTACGCCACCGACAGCACCCGCATGCGGGGGTCACGGCCAGGGTCGCCGAAGGCACCGAGCTGCTCGACGTGCGCGACATCGCGGCGTACGCCGGTTTCCTGCTCCAGTCGCCGGACTGCGGCCGCCTCGAGGTCCTCGTCGGGTTGTACGAAACCCCCTGGCAGGGCGAGGGATCCACGGAAGGGGTGGGTGTCGCGCTCGACGAGCAACACCGACAGCCGGTGCTCCTGCACGGTCAGGACCACCATGTCGACGGTGACGGCGAAGGGCGGGAAGGCTCGCGCGTCGTAGCCCGCGAGGAAGGCTGCCTCCTCCTCTCCCGGGTCGCCCACGACCGGGACGCTAGCCCGCCGGGGTGGGACAGTGACGGGGTGCCGGAGCTGCCCGAGGTCGAAGCGCTGGTGTCGTTCCTCCGCGTGCATGCCGTGGGACGGGTGGTCGCCCGGGTGGACGTGCCGGGCATCCACGTGCTGAAGACCTACGACCCGCCGCCGACAGCACTGGCCGGCATGGAGATCACCCATGCCGCCCGGCACGGCAAGTTCCTCGACCTCGACGTCAGCGGCGTGCACCTCGTCGTGCACCTGGCCCGGGCCGGCTGGCTGCACTGGCGCGACGTCCTTCCCCCGGCGCCGCCGCGGATGGGCAAGGGGCCGATCGGGATGCGGGTCCACCTCGACGACCGGTCCGGCTTCGACCTGACCGAAGCGGGCACGCAGAAGCGGCTGGCCGTCTACGTCGTCACTGATCCGTCGGCGGTCCCGGGCGTGGCCCGGCTCGGCATCGACGTGCTGTCGGAGGCTTTTACGGCCGAGGTGCTGGCTGGCCTGCTGGCCGGGGTTCGGTCGCAGGTCAAGGGCGTGCTCACCGACCAGTCGGTCCTCGCCGGCGTCGGCAATGCCTACAGCGACGAGGTGCTCTGGGAGGTCGGCATGTCGCCGTTCAAGCCGGCCGGCAACCTCACTGCGGCCGAGGTCTCGCAGCTCCACGCCGCACTCGTTCGAATCCTTCGCAACGCCGTCGGGCGGGCCGAGGGCTTGGCCACCAAGGAGCTCAAGGCCGAGAAGAAGCTCGGCCTGTCGGTGCACGGCTGCACCGGCCTGCCCTGCCCACGGTGCGGCGACACCGTGCGGGAGGTGTCGTTCGCGACGAAGTCCCTGCAGTACTGCCCCACCTGTCAGACCGGCGGCCAACCCCTGGCCGACCGGCGGATGTCGCGACTGCTCAAGTAGGACTGGTGTCCTTGGGGGCGCGCGCTGGACGCGCGCCCCTGCCCCCGAAGGTCCCGAAGAAGCGGGCCGCAGCGAGCCGGGTCGACAGCGACCACGTCGGGTAGGCGTGGATCGTCTGCGCCAACCGACCGACCCGAGCGCCGCTGCGCATCGCCAGCGCGCCCTCCGCGATCGACTCGCCGGCCATCGGTGCCACGACCGTCATGCCGACCAGCCGACCGAGGGCCATCCCCCCGATCCGGCCCGGGACGGCGATCAGGGTGGTGAAGCCGTCGGTCTCGCCGGCGGTGCGGGCCCGGTCGCCGCGGGTGTCCCGCGAGGTCGAGACCAGCGCCTTCTCGCCGTAGCGCTCGAAGGCTTGCGCCTCAGTGAGCCCGACGTGGGCGACCTCCGGCTCCGTGAAGGTCACCCACGGCACGACCCGATCGTCCCACTTCGCGCCCCTGCGGGCGAAGGCGTTGCGGGCGGCCAGGCGACCCTGCTCGTCGCCGACGTGGGTGAACTGCAGCTTGGACGTGCAATCCCCCGCTGCCCAGACGGTCTTGGCGGCCCGCAGTCGCGCGTCGGTGACGATGCGGCCCTTGTCGAGGGTCACCCCGGCCAGGTCGAGGCCAAGGCCCTCGGTGCCAGGAACCCGGCCGACGGCGACGAGGAGATGAGAACCGCGCACGGTCGTGCCGTCGGACAGGTGGAGGGAGACCGCCTTCGGGCCGCGGCGCCCCTTCGACACCCGCTCGACGTTCGCGCCGGTCGTGACCGTCGCCCCCTCGCGCTCGAGCACCGTGGTGAGGACCTTTGCTGCGAGCGGCTCCTCCCGGCTCAAGATGGTCGGTAGCCCCTCGACCACGGTCACCTGCGATCCGAGCCGTCGGAAGGCCTGGGCCAGCTCGACGCCGATCGGCCCACCACCGAGGACAAGCAGGTGCGCGGGCAGCTCGCGAAGCGCGAACACGGTGCGGTTGTCGAGGTAGTCGACGTCGGCCAGGCCGTCGATCGGCGGCACGAGGGCCTTCGACCCGGAGGCCACGACGAACCGCTTCGACGTGAGGGTGCGATCGCCCACCGCGACCGTCGTGGGGCCCGTGAACACTGCCCGCCCAGCGATGAGGTCGATGCCCTCGCGAGCCAGCAGCGCCGGCGACTCGTCCTTCTCGATCTCGGCGATGACTGCCTGGACCCGTTGCATCACGGCGGGAAAGTCCACGGTGATGGCAGCCGAGAAGCCGTACGCCGGACCGGTGCGCGCGCCCTGCACCCGCCGAGCGGTCTCGAGCAGCGCCTTGCTCGGGACACAGCCGTAGTGCGTGCAGTCACCGCCGGGTCGCTCGGCCTCGACCAGCGCCACCCGGCGACCGTCCTTCTTGGCCTGCCGAGCCGCGCCGAGACCGGTCGCACCGGCGCCGATCACCACCAGGTCGTAGTCGTCGCTCACCTGAGAAGTCTGTCAGCCGGGCCGGCGGAAGTCCGAAAGAGGTGCGGAGCCCGAGTTCGCGACCTAAACTGAAAGAATCGACGGGTCGAACCCGTCCCTCCGTCCCCAGGAGAAGGCTCGTGGTCGACGTTCGCAGCCACATCCATCCGCAGCGACGTGCTGACGAGCCCATCGTGGGTGTGTGCAACCCCCTTCGGCTGGCCGCCGTCATGGCAGCGGAGCTCGACGGTCATCTCGGGGACACCGATCTCAATGCGGCGGTGGCGACCCTCCGGATCGCTTGCCGCGTACCCATCGCAGTCGTCAACATCGTCAGCCACAACCTGCAGACCTACCCTGCGGAGGTCGGAGTCGGAGCCCCGTGCACTGCGGTGCCGGATGCTCTGTCGTTCTGCGCGGAGGTCGTGGACACCGGTCGGGCGTTGGCGGTTTCCGACGCTGGCTCACACCCGGTCTACTCGATGAATCCGATGGTGCTCGACGGGGTCATCGGTGCTTATGCAGGCGTGCCGCTGGTCGACGACGGCGTGGTTCTCGGCAGCGTCTCGATCTTCCATGACCAGGCTCGGGAGTTCACGGACGAGGACCTCGAGGTCCTGCGACACCAAGCGCAACTCGTCTCGTCGGTCCTGGCGCTGCGTCGCTCGTCCCGCACCGACGTTCTCACCGGCCTACCCAATCGGCGGTTGTTCCTCCATCGACTCGACCGGGCCCTGGCCCGTCTCGAGCGGCACGGCGGGTTCGCCGCGGTGATGTTTTTGGACATCAACGGCTTCAAGGACCTCAACGACACCTTCGGACACGACGTCGGCGATCAGGTGCTGATCGAGATCGCAGAGCGGCTGACGGCCGTGATGCGCGTGACGGACACGTTGGCGCGATTCGGGGGAGACGAGTTCGTCGTCGTGTGCGAAGACGTCATCAACCCGGCCGACATCGAGCGCATGGCGGTCCGGATGCTCAGCGCCGCCAACCGCACGTTGGTGATCGACGGGCAGCTCACCGCCGTCAGCATGAGCATCGGGATCGCGATGACCGACACGGCAGGCGCCGATCCCGATCGCTTGATGCGCGCCGCGGATGCCGCCATGTATCGCGCCAAGCGGCTCGGCGGCTCGGGCTGGGAGCTGGCGCCCAGCGAGCTCGCAGCAACGAAGCTGCCCTCGTAACTGGCCGGCGGGCCTCGCTCGTCGCCAACGCGACGACGGTGGCTGCGATCTGGTCGTGCTCGGCCGGCGCTGCGAGCGGCGTCGACTAGCCGGGTGAGCTCGGGTCGTCATGTCCCCCGCCAACGGTGTTCTTCTGCCGGATCTGACCGTTCTCGGCCATGACCGTCAGCTCGCCGCCGCCGGCGTTGGTGATGATCTCGCGGGCCCGGTCGATGGCCTCGGCCTGCGTCTCGAACTTCGCGCTCACCCGCTCGCGGTCCTCTTTGGCTACGGCCCAGCCGCCGTCGTGCGGGATGACCCATCGATCGTTCCAGTTCGCCATGCGCGCTCTCCTTGCCTCGTCCCCGTGCCGTGGGGCGTGCCCAAACCCGCGCCCACCTATGCGGCAGTGCGGGTTGCGAGCGTCGGCGGCTACGGTCCGCGGCGTGGACCTCGCTACCGACCTAGCGCGCGCGTGCGCTCTCGCGGCCGACGGGGCGGCGTACGAGGTCGACTGGACAGGGCGTACGACGGGAGCAGCGCTCGCCGTGTGCCTGCCCGCCACCACAGCGGAGGTGACCGCGGTCCTGATGGTGGCCACGGCTCACGGGGTCGGGGTGACGATCGCTGGTGGCCGGACCGGACTGGTGGCAGGAGCGGTGCCGGACCAGACAGTGGTGCTGTCGACCGAGCGGCTGACGGGAGTGACCGTCGAGGGCGCATCCGTTGTGGCCGGTGCCGGGGCGACCCTCGCGGACGTGCAACGGGCGGCGGCAACCGCCGGCTGGGCCTACGGCGTCGACATGGCCAGCCGCGACAGCGCCACGATCGGCGGGACAGTGGCGACCAACGCCGGCGGCGTGCACGTCGTCGGCTACGGGACGACGCGGGCCCAGGTGCTCGGCGTCGAGGCAGTACTCGCCGACGGATCCGTCGTGCAGCGGCTGCACGGGTTGGCCAAGGATGCGACCGGCTACGACCTGTCGCAGCTGCTGGTCGGCAGTGAAGGCACGTTGGGCGTCATCACGAAGGCGCGGCTGCGGCTGGTCCCACCACCGCGTGGGCGGCAGACCGTCCTCGTCCCGCTGCCCTCCGTCAAGGCCGCGGTCGCCCTCGTCGAGGCCGCCCGGCGGCGCTGCCAGGGCCTGCGCACGGCCGAGCTCATCCTCGCGGCCGGTGCCGAGCTCGTCCGGGAGATCGCGGGTCTGGCGGCGCTCCCACCGGCGGTGGCGTACCTGTTGCTGGAGGCCGATGGTGGGCTGGAACAAGTCGTGCCCGACGACGCCATCGTCGCCACTGACGCGGCTGATGCGGCGCGGCTCTGGGTGTATCGCGAGCGCATCACCGAAGCGGTCGCACGGCTCGGGGTGCCGCACAAAATGGATGTTTCCCTGCCGCCGGACCGGCTGCAGGACTTCATCGATCAGCTCCCGGTGGGGCCCTGGACCACGCACGTGTGGGGACATGTCGGTGACGGCAACCTGCACGTCAACATCGTCGGACCGGCGGCCGACGACGAGACCGTCGACGACGCCGTGCTGCGGCTGGCGGCGGCACTGGGGGGATCGATCGGAGCGGAGCACGGCATCGGTCGGGCCAAGCGGCGCTGGCTGCGCCTGTCGCGCAGCCCCGAGGAGCTCGCCGCGATGTGGGCCATCAAGCGGGCCCTGGACCCCGGCAGTCTGCGCAACCCCGGCGTCCTGCTCCCGGGCTGAGCGGGCGGGATAGCGTCCCTGCCCATGAGCGACCCCTGGCGACTGCTCGCGCTCCCGCCGTTGCCGAAGGACCTGTTGGAGCAGCTGTTCGGCGACGAGCGGCTCGAGGTCGTCGTCCCGGAGGAGCGGACCCAGGAAGCGGTCGAGGCTCTCATCCCGACCGTCGACCTGGTCGTGGGGGACTGGACGCCGCAGCTGCGCCTGACGACCCCCGGCGACCGGGTCTGCTTCGTGCAGCAGCCGAGCGTCGGCACCGACGGCATCGACCTCGACGCGTTCGCGGCCGCAGACGTCCCGGTCGCCAACTGCGCCGGTGCCAACGCGGTCAGCGTCGCGGAGTGGTGCGTGTCCGCGACGCTTGCACTGCTGCGCAAGACCGTCGAGGCCGATGCTGCCGTCCGCCGGGGCGAGTGGCCGCAGACCAGCCTCGGCGGCCGTGAGCTCGCGGGGTCGAAGGTCGGCATCGTCGGCATGGGCCCCATCGGGGTGCACGCTGCTGGCCTGTACGCCGCCTTCGGTTGCGAGGTGTCCTACTGGTCACGCACGCAAAAGCCGACGGCCCCCGCCAGCTATCAGGACATCGACGAGTTGGTCGCCACGAGCGATGTCGTGGTTCTCGTCGTCGCTCTGGGGCCGCAGACGCAGGGTCTGGTCGACCCGCGCCGGATGAAGCCCGGTGCGGTGCTCATCCACGGTGCTCGCGGTGAGGTGCTTGTCGAGTCGGCGATCCCGGAGGCGGCCGCCCAGGGCGTGAGCTTCGCCCTCGACGTCTTCTCGGTCGAGCCGCTACCCGGCGATGCCGCGGTCCGCGACCTGCCGGGAGTGCTGCTCAGTCCCCACATGGCGGGCAGCGCCCAGCAGGCAGCGATGCGCATCATCGGCCAGTCCAAGGCCAACCTCATGAGGGTGCTGGCCGGCGAACCCGTGCAGGACGTGGTGAACAGCACCG
>JBKKBU010000144.1:0-9386 GCA_046713755.1 Mycobacteriales bacterium | reverse complement strand
CTGGCGAGGTCCAGCGCGTAGTCCGTCGACGGCCCGACCGTCACGACAGCAGGACGCGCGGCCACGGCAGCGGCGTTGGGGTCGGCGGGATCAAGGAAGGCGAGTGCGGGTGCGGCGACTGCGGCCGGTCCGTGCAGGAAGTCCACGACCGACTCTGACACGGCGAGGTGGGCCGCCATCTCGGCCAGCTTGATGGCCACCTCGTCGGCGACCCACTGTCCTGCGAACCCGCCGCAGATCACGATGCCGGGCATCGGGTGCCCGGCCGTGCGGTCTGCCATCCGGCCGTCGTCGACGAGAGCTGTCACGATCGCCGCCAGTCGGGTGACGTGCGGCGGCGCGACCGGCCGCGCGAGGGCCCGGAGCAGCAGCATCATCGCGGTGACCGACTTGGTCGCCGGAACGACGCTCTCGGGTCCGGCGTTGGCGTGCAGGACGAGATCGGCGCTGTCCTCCAGTGGTGAGCCGGGCGTGTTGGTCAGCGCGACAACGGTTGTGCCGGCGGCCCGCGCGGTGGCGGCGACCGTCAGTAGGGCGGAGGTCTGCCCCGACTGCGATACCAGCACGAGCAGTTGTTCCGGACCGAATCGGGGCAGGGGCACCCCGGCCCCCGGCGCGGCCAGGAGCGTTGCGGGAAAGTCGGTGAGCACGTCCATGCAGGTGGCCCCGTAGCCCGCTACATGTCGCGAGGACCCGATGCCGGCGAAACGCACCAGGCGGTGCTTGCCGAGCGCGGTGCTGGCTTGGCGAAGTGCCACCGCCTGCGACTCCAGGACCGTCCACTCCAGGAGCGCACCTTGTTGAGCCATGTCTGCGGCGAGCAGCGTCATCTCGGCAGTGGGGTGGAGATGTAGTACAGGTGACGAAGTCCCCAAGCCGCAGCGGACTTGGTGTCCGGCGCCGCCGTCGGGACGACCTGGCGGGCGGGCAGTGCGGTGCCGAGCAGGGCGACCAGCGATGGGTAGGCAGCGGTGAGACCGCCGGCTAGCACGACCAGCTCCGGGGTCGCGCGCGGCTCGAGTTCCACCGCCCGGGCAACCGCCCGGGCCAGGTCGGAGAGGTGTCCGCGAGTCAGTGTGTCTGGCAGTGCCCACCCACCGGCGACGGTCTCCAGGCAACCGATGCGCCCGCAACCGCAGGGTCTTTCGCTGAAGCTACCGCCGTGCGCGAACAGGTTGGCTTCGCAGACTCCGTCACGAACGACGGCACCTCCGACGCCGGTTCCTAGGCCGATGAAGATCAGGTCCGGCCCGCTGGGTCTGAGTACCGACTCGCCCAGCGCGGCGGCTTCCGCGTCGTTGCAGACGACCTCGGTCGAGCCGACCAGCCCGAGCTGCTCCGCTGGATCGACGTCGTACCAGTTGAGGTTTGAGGCGCTGAGAACCCGGTTCCCTGAAACCAGACCGGGTACGGCGATGAGGAGCGGCTGTCCAGCAGGAGCGACCGCCCCTGACTGCCGGCGGAAGCGATTGGCCGACTCGAACAGCACGGTCTCGACGCTGCTGGCACCGACCTCGATGCAGGTGAGCGGTTGGCTCACTCGGTCGTGAACAGCATTCCTGACGTGCTCCGCGGTCGACATCGGGTAGGGCTCCCTCTTCTTTATGTTGTAAAGGTTTACAAACCTGCATCCGGTTGTCAAGATCGCCTGCATGAGGACTGCGTCACTGTGCGCTGTCGGCCTGGACGCCCATCCAGCCTCGAGTGGTGGGACTCCCTCTTCAGGAGGCGTAGTCCGGCGGCTCGTTCAAGAACACGCTGTTCCGCCGGCTCGGCCCTTGGTGCGACGCCGACCACGTCGAAGTCGAGACTGCGCAGTGGATTCACTGGTTCAACACCGAGCCCGCACGAGTACCTGTGGGTGACTCACGAAAACGAGTCCTCGGACATGCCGGGAGGTCTCAATATGTGCGGCTTAGCCCTGCTGGTGGGGGGTCAGGAAGAACGGCGATGAGTAGGCAATGGCGCGCCCAGCGGTCGCGTAGGGGCCGGTTGCGCGGGGGTCCGCTGGGGCGGCGGGGTCGGTGACGCGCAGGACGAGCCAGTTTCCGTCCTCGATCGCGTGGTCGACGCGCAGGTGGACTCGGCCTTGTGGCCGGATGACCGTCTCGACGGTGTCGACGACAGTGGGCAGCGGTGTGCCGGTGCGCAGGACCTGGACGAGCAGTGTTCGTCCTTCGGCTCCAGCGACGTGCAGGTCCATCTTGATGTCGAGGGTGCCGTTGCGGAACGGCACGGTACGTCCCATCCGGACGCCGTTGGCCTCGGCGTAGAGCAGGACACCGGGTTCGGCTGCGGCGAAGAACCGTCGGGCGGCCAGGGCTTCCCGGACGCCGGCTCGCGAGGACTCCTTCACCCACAGACCGCCGCGGCCTTGCCGTGGCTTGTAGATCTTGCCGTGCTCGTCGCTGGTGCCCAGCAGGCCGACTTTCCAGCCCGCGTCTAGGCAGGCTGTCAAGCCGCTCGTCTTGCCTTTGTCCACGCCCTCGTAGAGGTAGTCGTCCTTGCCGAAGCTGAACATCTCCAGGCTGACCAGCTGCTCCACCACCGACGCATCGAAGCGGAAGTCATCGAAGTTGCCGAACAGGTTCGGGTGGTTGAAGCCGGCGAGAGAGCCCGCGCCGCCACCGAGCACCGGGCGGTCCGGCGCGGACCGCAGCCACTCGTAGATCAGGTGTGTCGTCGGCGCGGCCTGAGCCGGCAGCGCATCCAGCACCGGTTCGAGCATCGCGGCCAGCTCCCTCGCCGGCAGCGGCGTTGCTCCGCTGACCTCCTCCGCGGCGTACTTGATGTCCGTCGTGGACCCGAGCCCGCGCATCGTCAGTCCATCAGTCCAGGTCTCGCTGAACCACACGTTCAGATGTCCGGTGGCCAGCGTCGTCCACTCGAACCCTCTTAACGCGGTGAACACCC
The DNA here is from genome assembly GCA_046713755.1 of Mycobacteriales bacterium. Taxonomy (GTDB): domain Bacteria; phylum Actinomycetota; class Actinomycetes; order Mycobacteriales; family SCTD01; genus JAUYQP01. The sequence goes on along the minus strand of JBKKBU010000144.1, from coordinate 6,473 downwards.
CCGGCACGTCCGCCGCATCGGCCAGCGCACCGAGCTGCTGCCAGTCCTGCTCGGTGATCCCGCCGACCGCCCCGCAGGTGCTCGGGCAGTGCAGCGCACCCGCAGGACCCGCGGACTTCTGGGTAGTCGCATGATCTGTCAATGCCGCGACGTCCAGCCCGGCCGCCCGCAGCTGCGCGAACGCATCCTCGGCCCGGCCGGCGCCGTCGGACAGCAATGTGTGGTTGTGCAAGTCCGACTGCAACAGCGTGTACCGGTTGCCTGCCAACGTCGAGGTCGGGCTGCCCGAGGGCTGAGCGGCAGACGACGCCCACCGCGGCAACATGAGCATCGCGCCGGCGCCAGCCGTCGCCTTGAAAACGTCCCTGCGTGACAGCGTCATTCCAGCTACCTCATCGACTCGGGTGCGGCGGACTCTTGTCGTGGACCAGGGCTGCTGACGAACCGGGTCGGTCCGACCCGTAGCTACCCCTTGGCGGGCCGGCCTGGTGCCGGACTCTCCGCGGCGATCTGCGGCGGGCTCAACCACCCACCCGCCGGGAACCGCACCGTGGAGCCCGGATGCACCGTCACCACGAACGGGTTGGCCGTCGGCCGAAGATAGGGAGCGTCCTCAGTGCTGAGGGTGAGACGAAGCCGGTGCCCTCCCGGTAGCCGGTAGAACGCCGCGAACGCGTCGAAGCGCACCGAGTGAACCGGTGACGCAGAGGGTGTTCCTGCGTTCAGCTGCTCGCTGAAGGCGCCGCGCGTGATGAGGGTCGCCTTGCCGTTCGGAGCGACATCCCAGAGCTTGGGGTCGAGCTGGAAGGCCGCCAGCGCACCGCGGGCTCCGACGGGGAGCTGGTGAACGCTCGCTACTTGCAGGTTGAAGCTGGGGATCCCAGCCAGGTCGAGCGCGGTGCCGGTGGGGTAGGGCGCACTGTCGAAGGTCGCGACGCTGGGCAGCGCGGAGGAGTCCAGGACTGGCACTCCCTGCTTGCGCAACATCGGTCCAGTGACGGGCTCGTCGCCGTAGCCAGATCCCGCAACGGTGTTGGCGAGGGCCACCGGAACGGCGTTCGGACACGGTGTCGACGACAGCGACCCACCCCGTGGCGTGGTCGCACACAAGGACAGGACCGGCCCTTCGGCGCTGATCGTCTCGCCGCTCCGTACCGTGCCGTCCCAGGTGCTGTCGAAGTAACCGGCGTTCGCAACCTCGATAGGTGGCCGCGCGGCGATCGGGCTCTTCTTGTCCCCCTTGAGCTGCAGGTCGAGCCACTGCGTGACCTGCTCGAAGACGCGGTCGACCTCGGCGCCCTTGGAGACTGCGGGCGGATGTCCGATCGCACCCAGGTATAGACGGGCTTCGGTGCCCCGTCGCGTGAGCTCCTGGTAGGCCTCCATGGCCTGGTTTGCCGGGAAGAGGGAATCGTTGATCCCCTGGATGATGAAGACCGGAACCCGGACGTTGGCCCAGCGTCGTTTGACGGCTCGGGCCTGCATGACCTCACGGACGTCCTGGTTGTTCACTCCCGTGTTGAGCTCGGCGACAATCCGGTGGAAGGTCTGGGAGTAGTTGTCGTCCTTCGGGCGGTAGCCGCTGGCGTAGAAGCCGTTGGCCCACACCAGCATGGCGACGTCGCTGGGGACGATGGCTTCGTACAGGTCGGTCGCCGTGGCGATCGGCACTGTGGTGCGGACCGCGGGATGGCCGGACCGGGCCAGGAACCAGGCGTGGAAACCGCCGTAGCTGGCTCCGACCTGACCGATGTTGTCGCGCTCGACGGCCCCTCCTGTGACGGGGTTGGCCGGGTTGTTGAGCCAGTCAACGGCGTCGAGCAGGTCCTGTTGCTCCTTGGGTCCCATCAGGTCCACCTGCCCGGGTGTGTCACCGAAGCCGCGCGAGGTGTAGGACAAGATGACGTAGCCGGCGCGCGCCAGCTGCTGACGCCGGGTGCCGTCATTTCCCTTGTTGCCACCGAAACCGTGGTTCCAAATGACGCCGGGGCACGGGCAGCTGCGGTCGGGGAGCAGCACCTGCGCATCCAGCGTCACCGGCTTGCCGTGGTCATCGGGCATGGAGGCCTGGATGCGCGTATTGCCCGTCTGGACGACGATGTCGCCGGCCTCCGGCCGGGCGGCTGCAGCCGTGCCGGCAGCGGCAACGGTCAGGACCGTCAACAGCAGGGCGAGGGGTCGCCGCACCCCCCCCGACGTGATCATGGGGCGACGGAAGGGAGAGTGGGTGCTGGGTGGCATGCCCGAACACTTCGCCCTCAGCAGCCACGGCTCCTTTGTGACCGAGCACAGGAGCTGGGAGCTTCTCTGTATCGACCAGAATCGGTAGGGGTTGTCCTTACTCGCCTGGAAGGGGCTCGTCGGGGTCGCCGCGGCCGTCTGCGGCGGTCAACAGGGGGCACATCTGGTCCCGCGGGCCGACGCGGAAGCCCAGCTTCGCTGCGGCGTCCTGAGCGGTGCACAGGACGTGCGTGCCCATCGTCGGCGACACCATCAAGATGAAGTGGCCGGTCGTTCCTTCGGAGGCGACTTGCTGGTACTCGGCGACCCCGTCACTCATGTAGCCCAAAAAGTCGTTGGTGGCGCCGAGGAAGAAGTGGTCCTGCGCCTCCACGCCGCCGGAGCCGGAAGCACCTGACCGTAGGCGGTCGTTGATCTTCGGGAAGGCCTCGCCGGGGGCTGTGGCGAAAAAGACCTCTCCGATCCGGACGGCTCCGGCGTACGTGCCCAACAGGTTGCCGGTCGTCCAAGGCGGCGTGTTGGCCCGGTCGACGCGCACGTCCCGCTGCCCGACCAGCGGCACGACGCCGCCGGGTGCGTTGTTCAGGGCGTAGGTGGGCGGGAGGAAGGGCTCGCGCAGAAAGGTGGTCTGCACCTGGACAGCGTCACCTCGCACTGGCTCAAGGGCGGCCGTCGCCCGCGCCAGCAGGTCGCGCAGCCGTTGGCGTGCCTCAGCCTCACGGCCCTCAGTCGTTGCTGCGGTCTTGTTCCAGTCCATCGAGCCGATCGATCCAATCGTCCCGACCCCGAATCCGCCGTACGCCAGCTCAGCTTCCTGGGCAGCCCAGGCCGGCCAGTCGCCGCTGGTCGCGGTGATGTCCTGCCGGCCGACGACGGTCGCGTGCGGGGAGTAGTTGACAAGGCTCAACGCGCGGCTGCCGTCTGATCGGTCCGCGACGAGGAGTCGGAACTCGTCGTCGGTGCGGGCATTGGGGCCGACGCTGTAGGACGACTTGGTTTTGGGGCCCTGGACGCTGGCGACCCGAAGCGTGACCGGCTCGCGTGCTGAGAAAGCCTCCACCCCTGACGTGACGAGGGCATCCCGCAACTGCGCGAGGTAGGCGACCGGGACGCCGCCCCACAGTCCGATGGTGTCCGGTGCGCTGTGGCTGTGGTCGCTCTGTACGAGCACGTTGGCGACGGGAATGCCGGTCCGTGCCGCGATGGCACGCCGGACGTCGATGATGCCGTACGGCCCCTGGCGGTACGCGGCAAACAACCCGATCGCGGTGGTCTGGACCAGCACCACGGTCTCACCGCGTCCTCGCTCGCCGGTGATGGCCACGGCGCGGGCGAACATCGGGTCGCGGACGCCCTGCATCGGGCGGGAGGCGGTGGCGACGTACACCTCGGGCCACAGCGCAGGGAGTGGATCGGTCGTGACCGCGGAGGTGCCCACCAGGAAGCCGCGGGACTTGTCCTTCTTCTCAGGCTTGCCGGGGAGGCCGCCGGGAGCGGCGAGGGCGGTCGTGAAGAGCGCCCCACAGAGCAGGACCGTCGCGGAACCTGCGGCCAGGACGCCTCGTAGTTTCATGGGAGGTGTCTTCGTCACGTCGATGTCGCCTCCCTGCTGTGCTCGAGCACAGGTTGAGGGTCGCGCGCTAGGCGTATTCGCCGAAGGACTGTGACCGGGTGGCGGCGAACCCTTTGGGCATGCGACGTCGTGCCATCCTTGCCGCGGTCACCCTGCTTGCTGCGTTGCTCCCCCTCCTGGGACAGGCACAGGCGGCTGATCCCCCCACCCACGAGACCGGGTACATCCCAGTAGCGGCAGGCACGCTCGACGAGGCGCAGCTGCACTACAAGGTCACGGTGCCCGACCCGGCGGTGTGGGGGGCCGGACCGTACCCGACGGTCATCGACTACTCCGGCTACCTGCCCGCGCTGCAGGGTTACGACGGCCTGGCTCGGCGGTTCCGCGACGCGGGCTACGCCGTGGTGGGTCTGAACATCCGAGGCTCGGCGTGTTCGAGCGGGAAGTTCGACTACTTCGAGCCCCGTCAGTCCGTCGACGGTGTCGAGGCTCTCAACTGGCTTGCCGATCGACCCTGGTCCAATGGGCGTTTTGCCATGGTCGGCAAGTCCTATCCCGGCATCACCCAGTTGTTCGTAGCCAGTGCTCGAGCGATCGCCGGCGACGGACCCCGGACCCAGACCTGGATCGACGGGGTGCTGCGGGACCACCTGGCTGCCATCGTTCCGGGCGCGGTCTTCGCCGATCTCTACCGGGATGTGCCCTACCCGGGCGGTATCCAGAACGTCGCGTTCGCGGGTGGATGGTCAGCCTCGCGCGCCTACGAGGGCTTCGTCGTCGGACCGGAGGCCGTCGGCAGCGGCAAGGCCGACCAGCAGTGCCTGATCAACCAGGCTCAGCACGCCGCCAACCCGCCGTTCAACCCGTTCGTGCAGGCGTTGCAGCCTCAGAACAACTTCGACAGCGACTTCTTCCGCTCCCGCTCACCGTTCTGGTTCGCCGACCAGATCGACACCCCGACGTTCCTGATCGAGTCCTGGCAGGACGAGCAGGTCGGTTCACGCGCTATGCACATCCTCGAGCGGCTCAAGCCAGGGCTGCCATGGAAGTTCCTCGGCACCAACGGTGACCACGGGGAGTACTACGGCTCCGCCGTCTTCCCGCACATCCTGCGCTTCCTCAGCTACCACCTGAAGGGTGTCGTGCCAGCCGGCGAGGAGCGCTCGGTCACGGTGCCGCCCGCCGACGCCAAGCCGAAGCAGAAGCCCCATCCCAAGGACGCCACGCCAACCATCCGACCCGAGACCTTCGACGAGGCGCTGGCTCGCTACGTCGCCGAGGACCGCGTCATCATCAACTGGGAGACCGGCGCGGGCGGCGATCGAGTCCCGGCCTGGACCCAGACCTACGCGACCTGGCCGGTCCCGTCGCTGACCGCCGACCGTCTGTATGCACGGCCGGACGGCACCCTGAGCGAGGACAAGCCGGTCCCGTCCGGACGCTTCGACTACCGGTACACACCAGGTGTCGGCTCCCAGGAGCGGGGTGGCTACAAGCTCAAGGAAGTACCTGCCAGCTCGTGGGACGAAAAACCTCCGGCTGGGACCTTCGCCAGCTTCACCACCTCGGCGCTGACCGAGGACAAGGTCCTGCTGGGCACGGCCAGCGTGGATCTGTTCCTGTCCTCGACCGCTCCGGACACCGATCTCGAGGTGACTGTCAGCGAGATCCGTTCCGATCGCAAGGAGGTGTTCGTCCAGCAGGGCTGGCTGCGTGCCAGCCACCGCACCGAGGACCCGAAGCTCTCGACGGAGCTCCGACCCTTCCAGACCCATCAGGCCGTGCAGTCCGCTGCCTTGGTTCCCACGATTCCCAGCAAGCTGAGAGTGGAGGTCTTCCCATTCGGTCACGTCTTCCGGGCCGGGTCGCAGGTGCGCATCACCATCGCGGCTCCCCACGTCAAGCCGGACCTGTGGGGCTTCACGCTGCTGCCCATCCCGGCGATCAACTCCATCCACACCGGCGGGCAGTACGCCTCCTCGGTCGCGTTACCGCTGGTCGCCGGTCAGCGCGCGCAGGTCGCTGCGTTGCCAGCCTGCGGGGGCATCTCCGTCCTGCGCAACCAACCGTGCCGTCCAGCCGACTAAGGTAGCTCGTGGCCCGGGTCCCACGACGAGCGCTCAACGCCGTCCTGCACGTCTTCGCTGGTCGGTTGGACGAGGTCACCGAGGCCATGGTGACGGTTTACCGCGAGAGCATCCCTGCCTATCGTGACATGTCGCGAGAGGTCTTGACTGACGTCCGCAACGTGAGCCGACGCAACCTGGACCTGCTGACTGCCACGCTGCAGCAGGACCGGCTGGCTACCGAGGAGGACCTGGCTCCGCTGACGGCGAGCGCTCGCGAGCGCGTGCATGAAGGCGCCAGCCTTGACGATCTCCTCCATGCCTACCGGCTCGGGACGTCCGTGGCCTGGGAGGCAATCGTCGAAGCGGCCCAGACCGTTGATGGCGGCGGCGAGGCAGCGCTGGAGATCGCTGGCCGCGTCATGCGCTTCGTGGACCAGGTCAGTACCGCGGTCGCTCACGCCTATCTGCTCGAGGCCGAGACGGCCGCGCAGGACAAGGAGGAGCAGCATCGCCAGGTGGTGGACAGCCTGCTCCGTGGCGACCTGGATCGGGCCAGCGCACTTGCCGACGCCCTGGGCATCGTTCTCACC
>JBKKBU010000143.1:0-2801 GCA_046713755.1 Mycobacteriales bacterium | reverse complement strand
GTCCGGAAGTGGCCCCCGCCCACGGGGGACGCCAAGTGCCACCGACGTTCGGGTACCCGATGTCGATCCCCAACTACGACCCCGAAGCGGTCGCCCGCAGCCTGGTAGAGAAGGCTTCCGCCGAGGTGAGCCTGCCACCTGAACGACTACGGACCACGGTGGTCAGCGGCCCCCCGGCACAACGGCTCGTCGAGGCGTCCACCCGCGCTGACCTGCTGGTCGTCGTGGTCCGGCCGACAGATGTCGACCGCGCGCCTTCGAGCTGAACGGGATCCGTACTCTCAGGAGTCATCAACGCTTGGAGCGACAGGTGAGGCATCTGCCGAGGCGACGGAGGCGACCGACGTACATACAACTCGCTCCGACACCGCCGGGCTTCCCGCCGAGCGATGCCGACGAGTTGCGCCGAGCGGTCACCCTGCCAGCCGACAACGCCGTCTCACCGTGAACGCCTCCGTTGTCGAGACCCACAGCTCGACCCTGTTCTTCGTGGACGGCCTGGTCTACAAGCGCAAGAAGTCGCTCGACCTCGGCTTCTCCGACTTCCGTACTCGTGCGGCGCGGCTTGTCGGCTGCAGGGACGAGGTGCGGCTGAACCGGCGGCTGTCGCCCGACGTCTACCTCGGCGTTGCCGACGTCATCGGCCCCGACGGCGAGTTGTGCGACCACCTGGTGGTCATGCGCCAGATGCCTGACGACCGGCGGCTCGCGGCCCTGGTTGTTGCGGGCGAGAACGTCGATGGCGTGCTCCGCAACGTTGCCGCCCAGCTTGCCGACCTGCACCGGCGGTCCCCGGCTCCTGCCCATCGGCGTGACCTCGGGCGGGCCGACGCCGTTCAGCAGTTGTGGACCGACGGCCTCGATGCGCTACGCGAGTTCTCCGACCTGGTCGCCGAGGAGGTGCGCGAACGCACCCGCGAGCTCGTTCTCCAATGGCTCGCCGGCCGCAGGCCGCTGCTCGACGCTCGGGTCGACGAAGGCCGCGTCTCCGACGGGCATGGCGACTTGCTCGCCGACGACATCTTCGCGTTGCCGGACGGACCGCGGATCCTTGACTGCCTGGAGTTCGACGAGGGCCTGCGCGTCTGCGACGGGCTCGCCGACGCGGCGTTCCTCGCCATGGACCTTGAGCGGCTCGGCGCTCCAGCGGCCGCACGGCTGTTCCTCAGCGCCTACGAGCACGCCGCCGGCGACACCCCAGCCGGGTCGCTCGAGGACCTCTACCTCGCCTACCGCGCCCACATCCGCAGCAAGGTCTCTTGCATCCGCGCCCGACAAGACCCGCAGCCCGACATCGTCGCCCGAGCACGTGAACTGTCCGAGCTTGCGCTCGCGCATCTCGAACGAGGCCGAGTCCGGCTCGTCCTGGCGGGCGGGTTGCCCGGCAGCGGAAAGACCACAGTCGCAGAGAACCTCGCTACTGCGGCCGGTTGGGTTCACCTGTCCTCCGACGTGACGCGCAGAGGCCTGGACGGCCTCGACGGCGACCAGCATCGCGACGACGGCTTCCGCAGTGGTCGCTACGCGCCGGACATGACGGCATGGACCTACGACACCATGCTCGAGCAGGCTCGCGCTGCCCTGACCAGCGGGAACAGCGTCATCCTGGACGCATCCTGGATCGACCAGCGATCCCGGGAGCACGCCCGGTCTCTGGCGCGCGACGCGCAGGCCGACCTCGTTGAGCTGCAGCTCACCGCACCGCCTGGCCTCGCTGACGCCCGCATCCTGCGGCGAACAGCCGGCCCCTCCGAGGCAACACCTGCGATCAGGCGCAGGCTCGCCGCGGATGCCGACCCGTGGCCTGAAGCCACGACCATCGACACCACCGCACCCATCGAGGAGACCCAGCGGCGGGTCGTGGCACAGGTCGGGTGGGCTGCGCACACCCACGACGGCACCCTCCTGCCACCCCCGCGCCACTGATCACAGCGTGATCGTGAACGGGACCAAGGTCCCTGCCCTGTCATCCCTTGCGACCCTGCCCATCGCGAACCTGCTGCGTGACCGTGAAGCCATCCTCACGAATAGGAGTGGGTAGCGATGCCGCAAGGGCGCGCGTTCCTGGAGCGGTTCCGGCCGGTCGGCACGCCGGGCGCTGCTGCTGCTCGCGGCGTGCCGGCGGACCGGGTCGCGGAGTTGGCTGCAGAGCTGGCCCCCGTCTTCGAGTTGCTCGCAGCGACCCAGGAACGGAGCGACCGGATCCGTGCGAAGGCCGATGCCGAAGCCGAGCGGCGGCGCATCGAGGCGCTGGCCGCTGCGGAGGCAGAGGTCGGCGCCGCCCGCCGCCACGCCGAGAGCGAGCGGGCCGCCACCGCTGCCGGTCTGGCCCGGGCCGCAGACATCGAGGCCGAGCAGATCCTCGCGGCTGCCCACCGCGACGCCGACGTGGTGCGTCAGGCGGCCGGCCGCCGCCTGCCCGCCCTGGCGGCTGCCGTCCGGGCCGGGCTGGCGGCCCCGCGTGCGGACCGGGGGGCGGGGGCGCGATGACGACCAGCTGGGTCGCGGGCGTCGTCAGGGCGAAGGCGCTCGATCGGCGCCGGATCGGTCGCGCCGGCGTACGGGCACTGGCGGGCAGCCGGTCGCTGCGGGAGGCGGTCGCGACACTGGTGGATACGCCGTACGGGCACGACGTGCGGGTCGGGTTCGACCTGTCGCAAGCGCAGCGGGCGGTCGGCGACAGCCTGCTGTGGAACCTCCGGGTCCTATCCGGCTGGCTGCCATCAGCTGGCTCCGAGTCGTTACGCGTGCTGGCCGGTTGGTTCGAGATCGCCAACGTCGACGAGCTGATGCGTGATCTG
>JBKKBU010000142.1:0-7914 GCA_046713755.1 Mycobacteriales bacterium | reverse complement strand
AGCGGTTGAGACCCACGACGACGCGCTCGCCGCTGTCGATGCCGACCGCCACCTCGTACGCCGACTTCTCGATCTCGCTCTTCTGGAAGCCCTGCTCGATGGCTGCGACCGCCCCACCGAGCTCCTGCACCTGGCTCATCAGGGCCCGGGCGCCGGCCTCCACCTCATCGGTCATCGCCTCGACGACGTACGACCCGGCGAAGGGGTCGACGGTCGCGGTGACATCGGTCTCGTAGGCGAGGACCTGCTGGGTGCGCAACGCCAAAGTTGCGGCCTTCACCGTCGGCAGCGCGATGGCCTCGTCGAAGGAGTTGGTGTGCAACGACTGGGTGCCGCCGAGGACGGCCGCCAATCCCTGGATCGCCACCCGGACGAGGTTGACCTCCGGTTGCTGCGCGGTGAGCTGCACTCCGGCCGTCTGCGTGTGGAACCGCAGCATCAGCGACTTCGGGTCCTTCGCCCCGAACTCGTCGCGCATCACCTGCGCCCAGATCCGCCTGGCCGCCCGGAACTTCGCGACCTCCTCCAACAGGGTGGTCCGGGATACGAAGAAGAACGACAGCCGGGGGCCGAGCTCATCGACGTCCTGGCCGCTGGCCACGGCTGCACGGACGTACTCGATGCCGTTGGCCAGGGTGAAGGCGATCTCCTGCGTGGGCGTGGCCCCTGCCTCCGCCATGTGGTAGCCCGAGATGGAGATGGTGTTCCACTTCGGGATCTCGGCGCGGCAGTAGCTGAAGATGTCGGTGATCAACCGCAATGACTGCGCCGGCGGGTAGATGTAGGTGCCGCGGGCGATGTACTCCTTGAGCACGTCGTTCTGGATCGTGCCGGTGATCGCGGCACCCGGGACGCCGTTCTCCTCGGCGACCAGCTGGTACATGAGCAGCAGGACCGCCGCCGGCGCGTTGATGGTCATCGACGTCGAGACCTCGTCCAACGGGATGGCGTCGAAGAGCACCCGCATGTCCTCGAGCGAGTCGATCGCCACACCGACCTTGCCGACTTCGCCGGAGGCCACCGGGTCGTCGGAGTCGTAGCCCATCTGGGTCGGTAGGTCGAAGGCGACCGACAGGCCGCCGGTGCCTTGCGCGACAAGGTGGCGGTATCGCTCGTTGGACTCCTTGGCAGTGCCGAACCCGGCGTACTGCCGCATCGTCCACGGCCGCCCGGTGTACATCGAGGGATAGACCCCACGGGTGTAAGGGAACTCGCCGGGACCGCCTAACCGCTCGGGCAGGCCGGGCGCCACATCGTCGGGGCCGTAGACCGGACGGATCTCGAAGCCGGACTCGGACTGACGCACCATGACCTGCTTCTCCTCACAAGGATCCTGCGCCGATGCTAGGCCGCGCCCGCAGCGGGGTAGGGGGTCGGGGTGGACACCCCGGAGCGGACCGTCGGCGGGCGCTACCAGCTGCTCGCCCCACTGGGCTCGGGCGGGATGGGAACGGTGTGGCGGGCGCATGACCTGGTGCTCGACCGCGAGGTCGCCGTCAAAGAGGTGTCGCCACCCCGTGGGGTGAGCCCGGACGAGACCGAGGTGCTGCGCGAGCGCACCCGCCGCGAGGCCCGCACCGCCGCCCGCCTCGACCACCCCAACGCGGTGACGGTCTACGACGTCGTCGAGGAGGACGACCGGCCCTACCTGGTGATGGAGCTTGTCGAGGCCCGCACGCTCTCAGACCTCGTGCAGAGCGATGGCCCGCTGTCACCGCAGCGCACAGCAGAGGTAGGGCTCGCCGTGCTCGGAGCACTGGAGGCGGCGCACGCCCAGGGGATCGTCCACCGCGACGTGAAGCCCGGCAACGTCCTGGTGCGCCACGACGGTCGCGTCGTGCTGACCGACTTCGGGATCGCGACCTCGACCGGCGATGCGTCGATCACCCACGCCGGCCTGCTGCTCGGCTCACCCGCCTACATCGCGCCTGAGCGGGCCCGTGGGGAGGCGCCCGGACCCGCCTCTGACCTGTGGTCGCTCGGCGCGACGCTGTTCACCACCGTCGAGGGGCGCCCGCCGTACGACGGGCAGGACGCGCTGTTGACGGTGACCGCCGTCGTCACCGGCGAGCACGCCCCGTTCGTCGCCGCGGGGCCACTGACCCCGGTGCTGGAAGGGCTGCTGGAGAAGGACCCCCAGCTGCGCATGACCGCGGACCAGGCGCGGGACTCGCTGCAGGTGGTGGCTGACAGCGCGGCCACGACACCGCTCCCTGCTCGACCCGCGCCGGCCGCGGAGCAGCGGGCCGAGAGCACCCAGGCGCTCCCGCTCGGGCAGGTCCACGACGTCGCCGCTGCCGCTGCCCTGCAGGACCCCAGCCCGATGGCCGCACCGGCCCCCGCGTTCCCGACACCACGCCGACGCAGCGGCCGCAGCGCCGCGCTGCTCACGGCCCTCGCGGTCGGCGTTGTCGGCGTTGTCGGCTACGGCGTGACGACCGAGGGCGGGTTCGGCTTCGGCAACCCACCGACAGGAGCTGACGGGGGACGGGCGGGCGCCGACGGTGACGGACCGGCTGCCGTCCCGGCCGGCTGGCGGACCTATGCCGGGCCTGCGGCATCGACGGTGGCGGTGCCCCCGGCGTACCGACGCGGGACCTTCAACGGCGAGCCCCAGTACAAGGACCCCGCCACCGGGCGGACGCTCCGGGTCGGCACGGTCGCGAAGGGAAAGGACGACGCGGTGCAGGACCGCCGCGACCAGGCCGCGTCCTTCGCACGGACTCACGATGACTACCGCGAGCTGCGGATCACCGACATCGACTACCGCGACACCGAGGCTGCCGACTGGGAGTTCACCTACCGCGACGGTGGCGCCGGCCTGCACGCGCTGTCGCGCGTCTTCGTCACCACCGACGGGCGCGGCTGGTCGCTTTTCTTCCAGACCCGCAGCGGCGATGACTGGGCGGCAGCCAGGGTCGACTTCGACCGGATCGCAGCGGCGTTCTCGACCGGGTGACGCACACCTGGTGAGGCATCCCACACGTCTCGACATGCTGTGGGGTTTCACCGTCGTTAGCATGGGCCGATCGGGGACGTTCCCTTCTCGGGAGGCGCGCACAGCATGGCCAAGGCACCAGCGGGCACGCTCTACCGCGGTCGCGAGGGCATGTGGTCCTGGGTGGCTCACCGCGTCACCGGGGTCCTCATCTTCTTCTTCCTGTTCGCCCACGTGCTCGACACCGCTCTGGTCCGGGTCTCCCCTGATGCCTACGACCGCGTCATCGACACCTACAAGACCCCGATCGTCAATCTCATGGAGGTCGGGCTGGTGGGCGCCGTGCTGTTCCATGCCCTCAACGGCCTGCGCATCATGGCCATCGACTTCTGGGAGCAAGGCCCGCGCTACCAGAAGCAGATGACCTACGCCGTCGTCACCGTCGTCACCGTCGTGATGGTGCCCGGCACCTACTTCATGCTGAAGCACACGGTCGAGGCGATGTTCGGGACGACGGTATGACGGCCTTCGCAGCCGAGGGGGCGCCGCTGGTCATCGAACCGCCGCGACCGCGCCGCTCCCGACCTCAGCGCAAGGCGTCCCGCACCAACTTCGAGATGTACAGCTGGATCTTCATGCGGATGTCCGGGCTCCTGCTCGTCGTCCTCGTGCTCGGGCACCTGCTGATCATGAACATCCTCGACGGCGGCGTGCAGCGCATCAACTTCGGCTTCGTCGCCGGTCGCTGGGCGTCGCCGTTCTGGCGGACCTGGGACCTTGCGCAGCTGTGGCTCGCGATGCTGCACGGCACCAACGGCCTACGCGTCATCATCAACGACTATGCGGAGCGCGACACGACGCGCTTTTGGCTGAAGATGCTGCTCTACGTCTCGAGCTTCCTCATCCTGCTGCTCGGCACGGTGGTCATCTTCACCTTCGACCCGACCATCAGCTAGGAGCGCGGCCCGATGGTGCAGGTCCACAAGTACGACACGATCATCGTGGGAGCCGGCGGTGCCGGAATGCGGGCCGCGCTCGAGGCTGGCCAGCGGTCCCGCACCGCCGTGCTGACCAAGCTCTACCCGACGCGCTCCCACACCGGAGCAGCGCAGGGCGGCATGTGCGCCGCCCTAGCCAACGTCGAGGAGGACAACTGGGAGTGGCACACCTTCGACACGGTCAAGGGCGGCGACTACCTGGTCGACCAGGATGCCGCAGAGGTGATGTGCAAGGAGGCCATCGACGCGGTCCTCGACCTCGAGAAGATGGGGCTGCCCTTCAACCGCACCCCTGACGGCCGGATCGACCAGCGCCGCTTCGGTGGGCACACCCGCAACCACGGCGAGGCCGCCGTGCGCCGCTCCTGCTTCGCGGCCGACCGCACCGGTCACATGATCCTGCAGACGCTCTACCAGCAGTGCGTCAAGCACGAGATCGACTTCTTCAACGAGTTCTACGTGCTCGACCTCGTGCTCAACGAGGGCAGCACCGCCGGAGTAGTCGCCTACGAGCTCGCGACCGGCGAGATCCATGTCTTCCAGGCCAAGTCCGTACTGTTCGCCACCGGTGGCTTCGGCAAGGTCTTCAAGGTGACCTCCAACGCGCACACCCTCACGGGCGACGGCCTGGGCATCATCTTGCGGCGCGGGATTCCGCTGGAGGACATGGAGTTCTACCAGTTCCACCCGACTGGCATCTGGAAAATGGGGATCCTGCTCACCGAGGGCGCCCGCGGCGAGGGCGGCATCCTGCGCAACGCCGATGGCGAGCGCTTCATGGAGCGCTACGCCCCGACCATCAAGGACCTCGCCCCCCGCGACGTGGTCGCCCGCGCCATCTACACCGAGATCCGCCAGGGGCGCGGGTGCGGGCCCAACCGCGACCACGTGCTCCTCGACCTCACCCACCTGCCACCGGAGCAGCTCGACGCCAAGCTGCCCGACATCACCGAGTTCGCCAGGACCTACCTCGGCATCGAGCCCTACACCGATCCGATCCCGATCCAGCCGACCGCGCACTACGCGATGGGCGGCGTACCCACCGACATCAACGCGCAGGTGCTGCGCAACAACACCGACGTCGTACCAGGCCTGTTCGCGGCCGGCGAGGCAGCATGCGTGTCCGTCCACGGGGCCAACCGCCTCGGCACCAACTCGCTGCTCGACATCAACGTCTTCGGCCGCCGCGGAGGGAAGAGCGCCGCCGACTACGCGACGACCCACGACTTCGTCGACCTCCCGCCGGCTCCGGAGCGAGAGGTCGTGGAGCTGCTGGCGACGCTGCAGGATGGCACCGGCACGGAGTCGGTCGCCGACATCCGCGCAGCACTGCAGGAGTCCATGGACACCAACGCCTCGGTCTACCGGACCGAAGCGACGCTCAAGCAGGCCGAGCTCGACATCGCGGCCCTCAAGGACCGCTACGCCCGAGTCGGTGTCTCGGACCGTGGGAAGCGCTACAACACCGAGCTGCTGGAGGCCGTCGAGCTGGGCTTCCTGCTCGATCTCGCCGAAGTGCTGGTCGTGTCTGCGAAGGCGCGCAACGAGTCCCGGGGCGGCCACTTCCGCGAGGACTACCCGCACCGCGACGACGTCAACTTCATGCGCCACACCATGGCCTACCGGGAAGGGGCCGACATCCGGCTCGACTACAAGCCGGTCGTGCAGACCCGCTACCAGCCGATGGAGCGCAAGTACTGATGACCGTCACCGAGGATCACGCCGCCGTCGAGGTCGCCGACAACCACCCGAAGACCATCGTGCTCAAGGTCCGGCGCTTCGACCCGGAGGTGGACCCAGACGCCAACTGGCAGAGCTTCGAGGTGCCTGTCGAGAAGGGCGATCGGCTGCTCGACGCGCTGCATCACGTCAAGTGGTACCTCGACGGCTCGCTCACCTTCCGCCGGTCGTGCGCCCACGGCGTCTGCGGCTCCGACGCGATGCGGATCAACGGCGTCAACCGGCTGGCCTGCAAGGTGCTGGTCAAGGACCTCGTCCGACAGGACGGCGGCGAGGTGACCGTCGAGCCCATCAAGGGACTGCCGGTCCTCAAGGACCTCGTCGTGGACATGGAACCGTTCTTCGATGCCTTCCGCGCGGTCAAGCCGTTCCTCATCGCGGACGGCCGCGAGCCCACCCGTGAGCGGTTGCAGTCCGCCGCCGACCGGGCCCGCTTCGACGACACGACGAAGTGCATCATGTGCGCCGCCTGCACCACCTCGTGCCCGGTGTTCTGGAATGACGAGAGCTACTTCGGGCCCCAGGCCATCGTGATGGCCCACCGCTTCATCTTCGACAGCCGGGACACGGGCGCCGACGAGCGGCTGGAGATCCTCAACGAGAAGGAGGGCGTCTGGCGCTGCCGGACGACCTTCAACTGCACCGACGCCTGCCCGCGCGGCATCGAGGTCACCAAGGCGATCCAGGAGGTCAAGCGGGCGCTGATCTTCCGCCGCGGCTGATCCCGCCGGAGGCATCCGCCGACACGCTCGACGGGGCGCAACGGGACACATCGCCCTCCGCTATCCTCGACGGCACCATGCAGACATCGCGACGCCTGCGGGCGGTCTTGCCCGCTGCGCTCGTCGTGGTCATGCTCGGCGGGCTCCCCGCGGCCGCCGAATCGACGCGAACAGGTCCGGTCGGCGGCGAGCTGCTCGGGGCCAAGGGAACGGTGGTCTCGGCCGGCGCGCCGGCGTTCCCGAGCGGCATCTCGGCGCAGGGCTGGCTGGTCGCCGATCTCGACACCGGCGCCATCCTCGCGGCCCACGACGCACACGGCAGCTTTGCGCCGGCGAGCACCCTCAAGACGCTTACCGCCGTCACCCTCATCCCCCGGGTCGACCCGGCCACGCGGATCGTTCCGCTGTTCGAGGACGTCAACGTCGATGGCAGCAAGGTCGGGTTGGTCGACCGGGTCGCCTACCCCGCGAGCGAGCTGTTCGAGGCACTGCTCATGGTGTCGGGCAACGACGCTGCCAACGCCCTGGCGACGGCGGCTGGCGGCCACGACGTCACCGCGGAGCTGATGAACGAGCAGGCCCGCCGGCTCGGCGCGTTCGACACCCACGCCGTCAACGCCAGCGGCCTCGACGCCGAGGGCCAGGTCAGCTCCCCCTACGACCTCGCGCTCATCGCCCGCGCGGGGATGTCCATGCCGGACTTCGCCCGCTACGTCGCGACCCGCAAGTCATCGGTCAGCGCGCCAGGGCGGGCCCGCATCGAGATCTACACGAAGAACAAGCTGCTGCGGAACTACGACGGGGCGCTGGGCATCAAGAACGGCTACACCGTCAAGGCCCGGGCCAGCTTCGTCGGCGCCGCCGAGCGCGGCGGTCGACGACTCGTCGTGACGCTGATGAAAGCCGACCCCCGGGTCTGGGCCGAGGCCGCCGCCCTGCTCGACTGGGGCTTCGCTGCCAGTGCCGCCGGAGTGGCTCCTGTCGGTGAGCTGGTGGCGGCCACCTCGCTTGAGCCGCCGGTCGCACAGGACCGGGCACTCGCGACGCTGGCGAGCTCGAAGGTATCGACCACCCCTGGCGACGGCTCGCCCATGCCGCTGGGCGTAGCGGTCACGGGACTGGGGTCGCTGGCCTTCGGCGGCCTGCTCCTGCGCCGCCGGACAGTGCGCCGACGGCGCAGCCCCTACCGCCTCGATCTCCCGCTGTAGTCGCACGAGAGGGTCTGCTCCAGGCCTGCTCAGCGGCGCAGCACGCGCCGCAGGGTGCCGATGGCGTGGGCGAGCACCCCGAGCACGACGACCACGACGGCGCCGATGCCGGCAGCTGCTGCCGCCCGGACCGCCCGCTCGGCTGGGGCGTCCCGCGGTCGGTCCAGCGAACGGGCGCCGGCCGGGATCCCCGGGGCGGTGACGGCGGCCACCTGGACAGCCGGTGGGTCTGACTCTTCGGCGCGAGCCCAGGATCGGCCCCCAGCGACCCCGCCGGCCAGCGGGGGCTGGCCGGCGCCATCGGGAGC
>JBKKBU010000141.1:0-9177 GCA_046713755.1 Mycobacteriales bacterium | reverse complement strand
GCTCGAGGCCGCCGGCATCCCCGTCGCCTTCGTCCCGCCCGAGCAGACGGGCGCGGCGATCGCCGCCGGGTTGGGAGACGTTCGCGGGCAGCGCGTGCTGCTCCCGCGCGCGGCCCGTGCCGAGAGCGACCTGCCCGCGGCCCTCGCCGCGCGCGGCGCCTTGACTGACGCTGTAATCGCGTATGAAACGGTCGAAGGGCCGGAGGCCTCGCGCGCGCCGCTCACGGCCGCCCTCGCCGAGGGCCTCGAAGTGATCGTCTTCACCAGTGGCTCCACCGTTCGCGGGTTCGCCCGGTTGACCGGTGACCCGGTTGGCGCCGCGGCGGGGGTACGGATCATCTGCATCGGCCCAGCGACGGCGCGCGCGGCGGAGGCGGCGGGCCTGGCCGTGTCGGCCATCGCCGCCGACCCGACGCCCGCGGGCTTGCTGCGCGCGCTCGAGGGGAGGAAAGCCTCGTGATGGAGCTGCCGTTTCAGCGTTCGCGGCGGCTGCGGGGGCCCCCCCGGCGGTGGGGCCGCCGGGGGGGGGGCCGCGTCGACCCCGTCGCCCGACCCGTCCCGGCAGCCGCCATCGCGGGACACCCGCAGCGAGGCGGTGCGGACGTCGGGCGGTGACTGCAGCGATTCCTCGGGGTAGACGGACAGCAGCTGGGACGGCGACTGGTCAGGCACGTCCGACGACTCAATCGTCCCGCACACCGCCTGGGCGGTGACCTCCCGCCAGCCGTTGCGGTCAGCCGCCGCCCCGTCGGAGAACGTCAGCGAGGTCATCGGCCGGCGGTCGGACCGCAACTGGCAGACGACCCGCGTCGTGGTGAGCCCGGCCTGGCCGGGGCGGGCCTCGCCCAGGCTGGCTTCGAGCGTTAAGGGCGTAGCGACGCTGTCGACGACGAGCAGCAGCCGCGGTCGCACGGCGGCGCACTCCGCAGCCGCGTAGACGGTGAGCTCAGCCGGCGACAGGCCGGTCGTGCCGTCGGTGTCCGCCCGTTCGCGGAGCTGGACGGTGGGGATCTCGGCGAGGTCGATGACGTGGGTGACCTCGACACCGGTCGCGACCAGGACGATCTGGTCGGCCGTGTTGGTCGTGAAGTTCCCCAGCGGGTGGGCCCACGCCGCTGTCGGTGCCAGCACCGCGGCCACCACGACGCAGCCGAGCAGGAGGCGCCTCACTGCAGGGTCTTCAGCAGGGCTGCTGCTCGGGGTCCGTGCAGCGGACTGAACTTCGGGTTGAGCTCGAGCGCTCGCCCGAGGGCCTGCTTGGCCAAAGCGCGGTCGCCGGCCGCCAGCGCGATCGCCCCGAGGTGATAGGAGAAGGACGGGTTGCGAAAGCCGGTGCGCACCGCCTGCTTCGCAACGGCCAGCGCCTCGCGGTCGCGACCGGCGGCGTGCAGCGCCCAGGCATACGCGTCCTGCACGAAGATCGCCCTCGGGCGCTTGCGGTACGCCGCTTCGGCAGCGAGCACCGCTGCCGCGGGCTTCCCGTGGTCGGCCTCGAAGATCGCGAGCTCGGCGTCGACGTCGGCCCCGGCGGCGGCGAACAGCGTCTGGGTCGCGCGCACCACGTCGTACTGCTGATTCGCGGCGGACTGCTGACCAGTGGCCTCCAGCAGCTCGCCGAGCTCGACGAGGTACTGCGGAGCGGGCAGCCGCGACACGACCTCCCGGTAGTCGGCCAGTCCAGCGGTGGGGTCACCAGTGGCAGCAAGCGCTTTAGCCCGACCGGCGAGCGACGGCAGGTACGACGGATCGGCGACGAGGGCCGCGTCGTAGGCCGCGCGGGCGGCGGCGAGATCGCCGGAGGCAAACGCGAGCTCACCCAGGTACTGGTTGGCGAAGGCCACGTCGGAGGGGGCGGTGGCATCGTCGCGCGCCTGCGTCATGGCGGACCGAGCCTTGTCCACATCCCCGCGCAGCTCGAAGATGTAGGAAAGCCGGGCGTAGGAATCGGTGCCGGGACGCAGCTCGACCATCCGGTCGACCGCCTCGGCTGCCTCGTCGTAGCGGCCGAGCTCGACAAGCGCATCGGTCTTGACGCCGTAGGTGGTGGCGGAGAAGTCGTTGTCCTTGAGGGAGAGGTCGGCCAGTCGCAAGGCTCCGACGAAGTCGTGGCGCGCGGAGGCAAGGGTGGCTTGGCCGGTCAGGGCATCAGAGGTGCGGCGAAGGGCGAGCGAGCGCGTGAAGGCGGTCTCGGCCCGCCCGTAGTAGGACGGATCGGCGGTCAAGCGGGCCTTCTGGACATACGCCGAGCCGAGCTCGTGCCAGGCCCGGAAGTTCTTGGGCAGCCGCACGACCGTCGCGTTGAGGTCGGCGATCGCCTTGTCCAGGGGGCTGATCGCGTCGGCGGTCGACACTGCGTTCGGACCGACCGACACGTCGTCGCCGGAGCGGTCACCGACCAGGACGCCCACCACAAGCAGGCCCCCGGTGAGTCCGAGAACAGCCCCGGCCAGCGCGGCGCGTCGAGCCCAGCGATGCACGAGGGGTCCCTTCAAGTGGCGGGGTGGTGCGTCATCACGCAGTGTTCGGCTGCGGGGCGACAGCGGACTGTGGCGGAAGTGTCACACCCAGCCTGCCCATCCGAAACCTGGCGCCGCGCGAACGGCTGGGGAAGCATCACTACTTCAAGGAGACCCATGGCTCGCACATTCAGGACACCGGCGCGACGGCGCGCTCTGGCGGTCCTCGCCGCCAGCGCGACAGTCGCCAGCGGTTGCGCACTGCTCGGTCCGGGCACCAGCTCGGCATCCAGCCACCGTGAGGCGCCGTACATCCTCGGCGACCCCGCGGTGGACAACACTGACACCTACGCGTTCGTCAGCCCCGACGACGCGAGCTCGGTGACGTTCGTCGCCAACTGGGCGCCGTTCTCGGAGCCGGGCGGTGGCCCGAACTTCTTCCCGTGGGACACCGAGGCCGCCTATGACGTCAACGTCGACAACAACGGTGACGCCAAGGCCGACATCATCTACCGCTGGCTGTTCAGCGACGTCGACAAGCGGGCCGCGCAGGAGCGCGGCAAGGTCGATGGGACGTTCCTCTACAACGACGGTCCCGTCACGACCCTTGACGACACCAACCTGCTGTTCCGCCAGACCTACGACCTGCAGGCCATCCCGGTCACCAACGGCACCCCGGGCGCTCCGGTGACGATCCTGAACGACGCTTTCGTCGCGCCGTCCAACGTCGGCGTTGCCTCGATGCCGGACTACACCGCGCTCCGCGCGCAGGCCGTCACGCCGCTCACCGGCGGGGCGACCGGCAAGTCCTACGCCGGCCAGGGCGACGACCCGTTCTACCTGGACCTGCGGATCTTCGACCTGCTCTACGGCGGTGACCTCTCCGAGGTCGGCTACGACACCCTGTCGGGCTACAACGTCAACACGCTTGCCCTGCAGGTGCCGAAGACGGCCCTCGCCGGTGGCGGCAACGTCACTGACAACCCGGTCATCGGCGTCTGGTCGACCACCAGCCGCAAGGCCAACCGGACCTTCAAGGCGACCAACGCGGCTCCGACCACCAGCGCGACGAACAGCAGCGACGCCACGGACGACACCGGCGCGTTCCAGCAGGTCTCCCGACTGGGCAACCCGCTGGTCAACGAGGCCGTTGTCCCGGCCCAGCTGAAGGACTACTTCAACCGGTCCACCCCCGACAAGGACGTGCAGTTCCTCGGCAAGGTGCAGGACCCCGAGGTCCCGCAGCTGATCGAGCTGCTCTACAAGATCCCGAACCCGAACAAGACCCCGAAGGGCGTCGACCGTCCCGACCTGGTGGCGACCTTCCTCACCGGCCTCGACGGGCTCAACGCCACGAAGATCAACAAGAACAACGCGAACCCGGCGCCTGCCGAGTACCTGCGTCTGAACATGTCGATCGCTCCGACGACCGCCAACAAGGGCCAGGGCAACCGGCTCGGCGTCATCGCCGGTGACAACGCGGGCTTCCCGAACGGCCGTCGCCTCGGCGACGACGTCGTGGACATCGCGCTGCAGGTCCTCGAGGGCCTGCTCGTGCCCGACCAGGACCCGGCCGTCAAGGCCGCCGTCAAGGGCCTCGGCGACGGGGTGTCGGTCAACGACCGCCCGCTGCTGTCGGTCTTCCCGTACATCGCGGACCCGCACACCGGGTCCGACCTCCGTACGGGCGCTTCGCCGGTGTCGTTCAAGCAGAACCTCACCAGCAGTGGCGGCAAGGTCACGGCACAGGTGACGAACATCAGCCCGGCCGCTCCTGGTGGCTTCGCGGTGCTCTACCGCGTCAACGCTGACGGTTCGCTCACCGGCCTCGGCCAGTCGGCGCTCAACGCGGCCGGCACCGCCGGCCCGGCTCGCATCGTCCCCTGGACGTCGGGCGACAAGATCACGCTGAGCTGGCGCGTCTTCCCGAAGCGCGGGAGCGTCGGTCAGATCAACCGCGGCGTGCCGACCACCATCACGGTCCGCTAGCCAGGCACCACCCCTTACCGTCCGGGGCGGTCCCTCTCTCGAGGGGCCGCCCCGGCGGCATGACCGAGGAGAATTCCGTGCGCACCCCCCTGCTGGCAGCCGCGCTGCTGCTCGCGCTGACCGGCTGCAACGCCGCCCCGAAGTCGCCGGCCACCGCGCCCACCCCGAGTGCCCCTGCGGAGAGCGCGTTCACCGACGGCACCTGCCGGCTCGCGGCCCCGGACATCATCGCGATCGGCCGCGATGCCCGGCGGCTCGGCGATGGCGGCAAGGTCGAGGAGGACGTCAAGGACTCCCTGCGGGAGTCGCAGGACCGGCTCGCAGCGCTGGCTGAGACGGCCACCCCGGACGCCAAGCCGGTGTTGGACCGGCTGGTCCTCGTCACCGGTCTGGTCCGGGTGCGGGCCGATGGCAACACCTACGAGACCCAGCTCGGTGACAACCTGGTCGCGGCGTACGACGCGGCGGTGCTCACCTGCACCGGCGGGTCGACCACCCCGACCCCGTCCTGATGCTCTGGCTACGCTGGCCGCTCCCGAAGATCAGGAGCGCCCAGTTGTGCCCGTGACCGTCCCCGGCCCCACCACGCGGTGGCGGTGCACGCTATGCGGCAACCTCACCCGCTTCGACGTCACACGGGCCACCCGGGCGGTGGAGTTCGTCCACGTCGACCTCGCCGGTGAGCCGGTCGTCGAGGAGCGCGAGGTGCTCGGCGAGGTGATCGAGCACGTCACCTGCCGGTGGTGCAAGGCGGTGGACCAGGTCGAGGTCGTGGCCCGTCCCGGAGTCGAAGAGGTCAGGGGCACGCCCGGCAGTTGAGGTCTGCAGGTGAGGTCTAGCGTGATCGCATGAGCGATCCGGTCCTGCCGCCTGAGGTGCGGGAGCGGGTCGTGGCGATCGCGGCGGACCGGCTCGGCGCGTTGGCGGCCGACGAGGTGCCCGGCTCGCTCAAGGCCTTCCGGAGCTTCACGCCGAGCAAGCGAGCTCGGCTCGCTGCCACCCCCATCGCAGCCGCGCTTGAGACCGACCCGGCCTTCCGCCAGCGGGTCGCCGACGGAGTGCGGGAGGCCTTCCCCGGCCTCGCCGATGCTCTCGTCGAGGGGGCGGCGCTGCCCGCGGCCGATCCGCTGGACATCGCGGCGCTGGCCTACCTGCTGCGCCCGACCGGCTGGCCCGCGCACGTGGCCCGCGCCGAGGAGGAGCTGGCCGCATCCGTCGTACGGGCTCGTGCTGTTGGCCACGTCGACGCGGTCGAGCGCCTCACCGAGCAGCTCGAGGCGGTGCGGGCGACGACCAGGGCGACGGCGGAGCGCACTGCCGCCGAGATCACCGCGCTCAAGGCAGACGCGGCTGCGTTGCGGCGGAAGGTGCGCGAGCAGGCCGAGCGTGTGTCGTCGGCCGAGCGCGCTCAGGCCGTCGCCGAGCAGGCACTGGTGGCTGGCCGCGTGGGCCTTACCGACGGGCTCGTCGAAGCTGAGGCGGAGGTACGACGGCTGGGTGCGCGGCTGGTTGAGGTCGAGGGTGCCCTGGTCGCAGCCAGGCAGGCCGCCCGCGAGGGCCGCCATGCCGACGAGCTGCGACTCCGGGTGCTGCTCGACACCCTCATCGGGTCCGCCACGGGGCTCCGTCGCGAGCTCGCGCTGGCGCCGCTGGAAGGCCGTCCGGCCGATGCGCTGGAAGCCGACTACGCGGTCGCCGCGGGCCTGGCCCCCTCGCAGGGTCGCTCCGATGATGATCCGGCCCTGCTCGACGCGCTGCTGCAGGCACCCGGGACCCACCTGCTCGTCGACGGCTACAACGTCACCAAGACCGGTTACGGCGAGCTGACGCTCGAGTCCCAGCGCGGCCGGCTGCTGAGCGGGTTGGGCGCCCTCGCGGCCCGGACGGGTGCGGAGACGACGGTGGTGTTCGACGGCGCCGAGCGGGTGGCCCCGCTGGCCCACGCCGCGCCGCGCGGCGTACGGCTGCTGTTCAGCAGAGCGGGTGAGACCGCCGACGAGGTGCTGCGACGACTGGTCCGCCACGAGCCACCCGGTCGGCCGATGGTCGTGGTGTCCAGCGACAAGGAGGTCGCGGACGGCGTACGGCAGGCCGGTGCTCGCCCGATCGCGGCGCGTGCCCTCGTGCGACTCCTCGACCGCTGACCATCGGTTTTGTCGGGGGGCGGACCTAGCGTCGGCGGGGCCGGCACGTCGTCGGCTCCGACCTTCCCCGGAGGCCCCTGATGAGCAGCTCGTGGTGATCGACTGCGATACCTGTGCCGTGCGCGACCTGCGGTGTGGCGACTGCGTGGTGTCCGTCCTGCTCGGGCCACCCGGCGCCCGCAGCGCCCGCCACGACGTAGACGACTCCGAGCGGGCGGCGCTGGACGTGCTGGCTGACAGTGGTCTCGTGCCCCGCCTGCAACTGGTGCCGCTCGGACCGCCGAGGGGCGAGCAGCGGGCCGGCTGAGGCTGGTGTGACCTGCAACACACCCCATCACCGTCTTGTGGGTCACGAATGCATCTCGGTACAGTGAGGTGTTCGCGCATGACAGCAGCCCAGCGGGGCTGCGATGCACGGGCACCGCCGAATTCGCGACCGGGCCATCCGGGAGCGGAACCGGGGAACCACGTTCCCCCGGGGTGAATCGGCGTCTGGGCTTTCGCGACAGCGGGGGTGCGACGTCGTAGGGCTGCTTCCGAGCCCGAACCCGACAGCTCACCCGGTAGGCGGGCGACGGAAGGACAGGAGCGCCGCCACCTTGGCGACCCCCCGCGTACCCAGCCACCGCACGCGCAGCACCCGGTGGCTTGCCGCCGTCGGCCTGACCACCGTGCTCGCCAGCGCGGGTGCGGCGGCCCTCGCGCCGACCGGCGCCGTCGCCGAGCCGCGCCCCTCGCTCGCCGAGGTCGAACGCCGCATCGAGGCGCTCAACGTCGAGGTCGAGCGGGCCGCCGAGGACTACAACGAGGCCCGGATCGAGCTGCAGGCCGCCAAGCGCAAGAGCGCCGTCGCCCGGGCGCAGATCCGGCGTGAGCAGGCGGTCTTCGACCTCGTGCGCAAGCGGATGTCCGCGGTCATCGCCAGTGCCTACCGCGCCGGCGGGACCGACGAGGTCATGTCGCTGGTCTCCAGCAGCGACCCGCAGCTGTTCCTCGACAAGGCCGCCAGCCTGGACCGGATCGCGCGCGGCCAGTCCGACCAGCTCGCCGCCGTCACGGTCGCGCGCCACCGCCTGCTGGGCGTGCAGGCGCAGGCCGAGCTGGGGGAGAAGGCCCAGCGGGCCGTCGAGGCCAAGCTCGAGGGCCAGAAGCGGGCCATCGACAAGGCGCTGCGCACCCAGAAGGACCTGCTCAGCGGCCTGCGGGCCGACGAGCGGCGTCGCTACGACGCGGCCCGAGCAGCCAGCGCCGCCGCTGCCGTTCGCATGGCTCGGGCCTCCCGCGCGCGGGCCGACACGCCCGACGTGGCCGACCGCCCGAGCTACAACGGCCCGGCCAGTGGGCGGGCTGCCGTCGCCGTGCGCGAGGCCTACAACAAGCTCGGCAGCCCCTACAAGTGGGGCGCCGCGGGCCCGGACCGCTTCGACTGCTCCGGTCTGACCATGTGGGCGTGGGGCAAGGCCGGCGTCTCGCTGCCGCACAACAGCCGCGCCCAGTTCTCCAGTGGCCGCAAGGTGGCGCGCAGCGACTGGCAGCCCGGGGACCTGCTCTACTTCGGCAGCCCGATCCACCACGTCGCCATCTACGTGGGCGGCGGGAAGATGATCAGCGCGCCGCAGACCGGCGACGTCGTCAAGCTCCGCAGCGCCATGCGCAACGACTATGCGGGCGCCACGCGGCCCTAGCGGCTTGTCCACCGGCCCTCGACCGGCAAGGATGACGCACCCGCCGCACGGCGGGCGGGGCGAAGGGGTGGTCAGGTGCGCGAGCTGCACGTCGTCGCGTTGAGCGAGGACGGTCGCTCCGTCGTGCTGGCGACCTCACAGGGGGCCGCCAGGGGCGGCTATCGGGTGCGGCTCGACGGCCCGCTGACGGCAGCGGTGCGCGGCGAGCTGCGCCGCCCCGGCGAGGTGGCGGACCCCACCGAGAGCGACCTCACGCCCAAGGACATCCAGGCGCGCTTGCGTGCCGGTGAGACCCCGCAGCAGATCGCGGAGTCCGCTGGGGTGCCGGTCGGTCGGGTCGAGCGCTTCGAGGGCCCGGTGATCTCCGAGCGGGCCCGGGTCGTGGAGCAGACCCGCACCGCCTTCCTCGTCCGCGGCCGCAAGGGCGTGTCAGTGCTGCCGCTCGGCACCGTGGTGGACCGCAACCTCGGCGAGACGCTCTCGCTGGTGGAGGACTCGGTCGACTGGAGTGCCCGGCGCCGCGACGACGGGACCTGGCAGGTCGAGCTCAGCTACGTCGCCCGCGCCCGCACCCGCACCGCCCGCTGGATCTACGACCCCGCGGCCCGCACCGTCACCGCCGCCGACAACGCGTCCGCCACCTTCGCCCATGCCGACGCCGAGTCGCAGGCCCGCCCGCGCAAGCCCGCGCCGGCCGCACCTGCAGCGCCGCTCCCACGGGCCCGCAAGGCCACCCCCACACGTCGTACGCCGAAGAAGCCGGCCGTGAAGAAGCCGGCGGTGAAGAAGCCGGCCGTGAAGAAGCCACTGGTTGCCCCCAAGGCTGCGCCCCCTAAGCCGGTCGCCCGGAAGGCTGCGCCCGCTAAGCCGGTCGCCCGGAAGGCTGCGCCCGCTAAGCCGGTG
>JBKKBU010000140.1:0-9246 GCA_046713755.1 Mycobacteriales bacterium | reverse complement strand
GGGCCACTGTAGTGGTCGCGCTCTCGTGCGGGCGTAGCTCAATGGTAGAGCCCCAGTCTTCCAAACTGGCTACGCGGGTTCGATTCCCGTCGCCCG
Organism: Mycobacteriales bacterium; assembly: GCA_046713755.1. Classification (GTDB taxonomy): domain Bacteria; phylum Actinomycetota; class Actinomycetes; order Mycobacteriales; family SCTD01; genus JAUYQP01. The sequence continues at coordinate 9,150 of JBKKBU010000140.1, read as the reverse complement.
CTCAGCCGAAAACCCATGATCAACACCCATGATCAACGCGGCGTTCGCCGCGGTCCTGATGCGCTGGGACCGCGGCAAGTGCCGCGTTGATCATGGGCCCTGAGGCTGGGGCGGCTCAGAGCAGCCGGCGGCCGTCGATCCGGCGGGGGTCGATGCGGATTGTGTGCCGTCGGGGGCCGTTGGCCCCCGGCAGGCCCGCGGCCGCGGCGACCGGCAGGTCGGGCGAGACCAGGCTGGCACGGCCGATCAGGACGACGCTCCAACCGGTGTGCGTCAGCTCATCGATGTCATCGACCTCGAAGGCGACCACGTCGCCGCGCTCTGCGGCTTGGAGCTTCGGACCGGGACCGGAGCGTAGGAGGGCGGCATCGCCGTCCATCACGTAGTTAAGGGGGACGATGTCCGGGACACCGGCGCGGGCGATGTAGGCGAGCCGACCGACCGAACGGGTCAGCAGGAGTTCGCCGCACTCGGCGGGCGTCAGACGGGTGAGATCTCCGGGCTCCGGTGCGGCCATCAGCTGCTCGAGCACCCGCCGCTCGGCCACGACGGATCCGAGCTGGTCGGCCGCCCGTCTGGCGTTGTCGATGGCGCTGCGCGTGACGAGCCGGGCGGCGCCCGCCAGCGTTCGCGGTGCGCTGCTCGCCCAGCGGTCGATGCTCACGTGTGGCTCACTGGCGGAACAGCGCCACCTTCAAGGCCCCGCTCTCAGCCGGACGGGCGAAGACGTCGTACGCCTCCATCATCTCGCCCATGCCGAAGCGGTGAGTGACAAGGCCTCGGGAACTGAGCTGGCCCGTCACCATCATGCGAAGCAGCTTCGCGGTGGACGAGGTGTCGACGAGCCCGGTGGTGATGGTGAGGTTGCGGATCCACAGCGCCTCGAGGTGGAGCGTGGCGGCCTTGCCGTGGACGCCGACATTGGCGACGCGACCACCAGGCCTGACCAGCGTGGTGCACAGCTCGAAGGTCTCAGGGAGCCCGACCGCCTCGATCGCGACATCCGCGCCGAGCCCGTCGGTGATCGACATGACCGCCGCCAGCGGGTCGTCGGTCGAGGCGATGACGATGTCCGCACCGAGTTGCTTCGCGGCATCGAGCCGAGCCGGCGCGGTGTCGACGGCAATGATGTGACTGGGGCTGAAGAGCCTGGCGCTGATGATGCTCGCCAGCCCCACTGGACCTGCACCGACGATGACGACCGTGTCACCGGGCTGGACCTTGCCGTTGCGGACCCCGACCTCGAAACCGGTCGGAAGGATATCGGCGAGCAGCAACGCGTCCTCGTCGGAGACCCCGACTGGCAGCGCATAGGTGGAGGTGTCGGCGAAGGGGACTCGCGCCACCTCGGCCTGAACGCCGTCGATGCGATGCCCGAGAATCCAACCGCCACCGCCCAGGCACTGCCCGTAGACACCCTCCCGGCAGTAGCGGCAGGTGCCGCAGGACGAGATGCACGACAGCAGCACCCGGTCGCCGGGCGAGCGCAGACGGACTCCCGAACCGACCTCGAGGACCGTGCCCACCGCTTCGTGGCCCAGGACACGTCCCGGCTCACACGTGGCGACGTCACCTTTCAAAATGTGCAGGTCAGTACCGCAGATCGTGACGGCGTCGATCCGCACGATGGCGTCACCGTCGTCGACGAGCGAGGGGGTGGGCACGTCCTCCCATGCGTGGCGACCAGGGCCGTGGTAGACGAGAGCCTTCATCATTCCTCCAGGGGTTCACGCGTCGGGCGCGTCAGTGTGCGGGTGGGCAGGTCCGGTGGGCAGAGCGACGGACCGACCCGGATCCGGACGTCGAGCACGCAGACGCCGGACGACGAGACGACCAGCGGGTTGAGGTCGAGCTCACGGATCTCGGGCAGGTCACGCGCCATGTCGGCGAGGCGCAACAGCACATCGGCTGCGGCGTGCAGTGCCAGCGGCGGGCTGCCCCGGTAGCCGCCGAACCGGACCGCGCACCTGAGCGAGCCGAGCTGGTCCAGCGCCGCTGCCTTCGACGTCGCCGGCAGCCGGATCGACGTGTCTCCCAACACTTCGGTGAGGTTGCCGCCAGCGCCGACGAGCACGAGTGGCCCCACGGAAGGGTCGACGGTGATACCTGCGATCAGCTCGAGGCCGTCACTGGTCGGTTGCATGCGCTGCACTCCGGCCGAGGTCATGGCTGGTGCGAGCCGCGCCTGCAGGTCGGCGAACGCGGCTCGCACCTGGTCTGCATCGGCAAGGTCGAGCACCACCCCGCCCACGTCGCTCTTGTGGACGATGGCGGCGCCGGTGGCCTTGAGCACCACGGGGTAGCCGAGGTCGTCTGCGGCGCTCACCGCTTCCAGTGCCGTGGTGGCATCGACGACGCGAGCCACCGGGATGCCGTACGCCGTCAGTAGCGCAGTCGCGACGCTCGGCGGCAGCCAACGCACCTCACTCGCGCCATCGCCATCGTGGGACGTCGCAGCAAGCAGGGTCTTCGCAGTGGTGCGGGCCGTGGACCCGGTGGTCTCCGTCGTGGGTGACCGCGGCGCCGCCCGCCAGAGGGCATACGTCACGACCTTGCCCAGGGCGCGCACAGCCGGCTCGGGGAACTCGAAGAACGGCACCGTGCCGGCGCCCGCGTGGGCCTCCAACCCAGCTGGTGCGTCAGGTACTCCCGGGAACGCGGCGATCAGTGGCAGGTCAGGTGAACCGGCGTGCGCCCTCGCCATGGCAGCAGCGACCGGCTCCTCTGCACCCTTGGTGAGCGGTGTGTAGATCGCGAGAACCGCATCGACGCCGGGATCCTGCAGCACCAGATCGACAGCGCGCTCGAAGCTCTCCGGGCTGACGGTCGCGAGCAGGTCTACCGGGTTGTCGACCGACGCACCGCTCGGCAGCAGCGCGCGCAACCCTTCGCGGGTGGCGACGGCGAGCTCGGCCACCTGCAAGCCGGCAGCAGCGCAGGCATCGGCGGCCAGGACACCCGGACCTCCTGAGTTGCCGATGACAGCAAGCCGTGGTCCAGCCGGGAGCGGCGCGTCCTGGAGCACTGTCAGCACGTCGAACAACTCCGGCAGGTCGTCGACCCGCACCACCCCCGCCTCGTGCAGGAGTGCGCCGACCGCTGCCTCCGGAGTTGCAGCCGCAGCGGTATGGGAGCGGCCAGCTCTGGCTCCTGCTGGGGAGTTTCCGGCCTTCACCACGACGATCGGCTTCTTGCGACCTACCGTCGCGGCCAGGCGGGCGAACCTGCGGGCATTGCCGAAGGACTCCAGGTACAGGGCGATGACACCGGTCCGTGGATCGTCCTCGAGGTAGGACAGCAGGTCATTGCCGCTGATGTCCGCCTTGTTGCCCGTGGACACGAACAGCGCCAAGCCGGCTCCCCTGCGTTCGGCGTGCCGGAGGGCCGCGATCCCGACGGCGCCAGACTGCGACACCAGAGCGACTGCACCAGGCAGCGGCTGGGCATCGCAGAACGTCGCGTTGAGCCGGATCCCGGGCGCGGTGTTGACGATCCCCAGGCAGTTGGGCCCCACCAGGCGCATGCCGGCGCTCCGGCAAAGCCGTAGCAGTGCCTGTTGCCGTTCTGCCCCCACGGCTCCCGCTTCCGCGAATCCGGCGCTGACGACGAGCAACCCCTTGGCTCCAGCCGCCGCCGCGTCACGCGCGACGCCGAGCACGTGCTCGGCGGCGACGGCGACGACGACCAGGTCGATCGGGCCGGGCAGTCCTACCAAGGTGCCGTGTCGGTCGATCCGGTGCGTGGTTCCGGTGAAGCCGCCGTCGACGACGGAGCGGTAGATCTGCTCAGCGACCGAGCCCCGGTGCGAGCTCCCGACGACGGCGACCCTGTCGGGCTCGAAGACGGGGCGCAGCGAGGCGCGCTCCGCTTGCATGTCACGCAGATGGATGGCATCCCACAGCTGGGGGCGATCCGCGAGGTTGACGCGCAGTTCGGTGACGCCGCGAGAGGTGTTGGACCGCACGGCGAAGCCGCTTTCGGACAGCAGCCTCAGCATGGCCGTGTTCTCCAGCAGGACATCCGCGACGAAGGCGGTGATGCCCTGGTGCTTGGCGAGTTGCGCGAGGTGCTCCAACAGCAGCGCACCGAGCCCTTCGGACTGATGGGCGTCGTCGACGAGGAGGGCCAGGTCAGCCGTGGCGGGATCTCGCTCCAGCCTCGAGAAGCTCGCCAACCCGACGACCTGACCGTCGATGAGCGCCACCAGCGCATCCCCGTTGCGGGCGTTCGACATGATCTTGTCGACGTACCACTCGCCCGGTCGGTCACTGACGCTGAAGTAACGGAGCATCCGGGTCCGCAAGCTGACTCGGGCATTGAGGGCGCGCAGAGCGGCCTCATCAGCGCTGCCGAGCAGCCGGACCTGCGCGATGCCGCCGTCGCGGAGCAGCACATCGAGGAGCGGCCCCTCTGGGGTCCGTACCCGGGTCGCCGTACTGGGTTGGGTCACAAGAGGGACGCTAGGCATCCGTCGCACGTCCGACAGGAGTCCAAGGTCCTGACATCCGGGACCTTCGTACCTACTCCTTACGGTCCGGGAACGCAGACCCCTCGTCCCCCTGATGACACCTAACCTGATGACAGGCGGGCGGGCCCGTCTTGAGGAGCGTGTGATGAGTTCGCAGCAGGTCCTCGTGATCGATGACGACCCCACCGTTCGCGACGTCGTGTGCCGCTACCTCGAAGCGGCCGGCTTCGCCGTCTCCGAAGCCGGCGACGGAGGTGTCGGGCTCGCGTCGGCACTGGCCGACCCACCCGATCTCGTCGTGCTCGACCTGATGCTGCCCGGCCTCGACGGGCTCGAGGTGTTCCGCCGACTGCGTGCCGCCGTGCCCGTCCCGGTCGTCATGCTCACTGCCCTGGGCGACGAGGAGGATCGCCTCGTCGGACTCGAGCTCGGCGCGGACGACTACGTCACCAAGCCGTTCTCGCCGCGAGAGCTGGTGCTGAGGGTCCAGTCCGTGCTCCGGCGCGCAGCCGCTCCGCTGGAGCCGGCCGCGGCGCAGGTGCTCATCGACGGTGATCTGCGGGTCGACGTCGCCGCCCATGAGGTGACCCTCGCCTCCCAGCCGCTGAACCTCACCCTGCGCGAGTACGACCTGCTCGTCTTCCTGCTGCAGAACCCGCGCCGGGCCTACAGCCGCGAGGACCTGCTCAAGCACGTCTGGGGTTGGGAGTACGCCGACCACTCCACCGTGACCGTCCACGTCCGGCGGCTGCGCGAGAAGGTCGAGGCCGACCCTCGCAAACCCGCCCGGGTCGTGACGGTGTTCGGGGTCGGTTACCGCTACGAGCCAGGAGCGACCCCGTGACTTCGCTGCCTCCCGCCGACCTGGCAGCCGTCATCCTCATCGCGGGCGGCTCCGCGTTGGCCGCCGCCGCCTTCGGGGCCATCGCGCTGCGGCTCCTGCGGCGACGTTCGCTGGTCGCCTCATTGGTCGTGGTCGTCCTGGTGTCCGTCGGCGCCGTCGGGATCGGTGTGGTCCGCACCGCCTCCGCGATGTTCTTCTCCGAGCACGACCGTGATGTGCTCCTCACCGTCCTCGCGGCCGGGACGGTCGCCGGCCTCGCCGTGGCGCTGCTGCTGGGGCGCGCCGTTGTCCGCGGCTCCACAGCACTTGGTCTAGCGGCTCGCGAGCTCGGAGACGCCCCCTACGTCATGACCTCGTCGCCGCTGTCGGCCGAGCTCGCGCGCCTCGACCAACAGCTGGCAGAAACGGCTAGCAGGTTGCAGGAGTCACGCGATCGCGAACAAGCCCTGGAGGGCTCGCGTCGCGAGCTCGTCGCCTGGGTCTCGCACGACCTGCGCACCCCGCTCGCCGGCATCCGCGCGATGGCCGAAGCGCTTGAGGACGGGATGGTGGCCGACACCGAGACCGTCGACCGTTACCACCGCGGGATCCGCCACGAGGCCGACCGGCTCGCGGCCATGGTCGACGACCTGTTTGAGCTCTCGCGCATCAACGCCTCCGCACTGCACCTGACGCTGCAGGAAATCTCCCTCGCCGACGTAGTGTCGGACGCGGTCGCCTCGGCCACGCCGGTCGCCGCGGCCCGCGGGGTCCGACTGATCGGTTTCGCCGAGGACGACCTACCGCTCGTCGCCGGCTCGCTGCCCGAGCTCGGCCGGGTCCTACGCAACCTGTTGTCCAACGCCATCCGCCATACGCCGACGGACGGTGTGGTGCACGTGCGGGCGTCGGCGTCGGCCGGCGACGCCTTCGTCGAGGTCTCCGACGCCTGCGGCGGCATCCCGGTCGAGGACCTGCCTCGGGTCTTCGACGTGGCTTTTCGCGGGTCTGCCGCCCGCACGCCGGACGACAGCGTCGGCGCGGGCTTGGGGCTCGCCATCGCGCGCGGCCTGATCGAGGCCCACGACGGCGAGATCTCGATCGCGAACGCCGGTCCCGGCTGCCGGGTCCTCGTGCGGTTGCCCGCCGTTCACCGGGGGTCGGCGGCCGCAATGGGGGTGTCGTAGGGGTCGCACCACACCAGCACCGACCAGTCCCGGGTCGGGTCGACGCTCGAGGGCAAGGTGTAGGAGAAGGTGCCCTTCTCCGCCTTGAGCGGACCCAGCCGGACTCCGCCGGACGGGGTGCGCTGACCGGCTGGCACCAGGTGCACCGAGGGCTCGACCGTCCCCTCAATGTTGACGTCTTGGAAGACGACGTAGGCCTTTCCGTCAAGGGTGCGCAGGTGGACGGTCCCGCTCGCGGTGTGACCGATGCCGCGTAGCGCTCCGGTCCGATCGACCGCACCCGAGGGGGCCGGCGCAGCTGTCGTGGGCGCAGCAGTCGGCGCCTTCGTGGCAACGGGCGCAGTTGTGCCGGCCGCCGGCTTCGTCACGGGCGCACCGGGCCCTGTTGCGGGCGGGCCGCCAGGAGGCCGCGTCGTAGCTGGAGCGGTCGTCGATGGAGGGGTCACCGCGGCAGTCGATACCGCTGGCGTAGGAACCACCAAGGGTACGGCGGATCCGGTCGAGCCCGGCGCAGCGGTGAGCGCATCCGGCAGGTCTTCGACGACCGTGCGCTGCCGGAACGACGGGGCGAGCAGTGCGGCGACCAGCACGACGATCAAGCCGGTACCCAGTGCCTGCGCCAGGACCGGGGAAGCGCCCAGCCGACGAGCCGCGACGCGCGCCCCGAGGCCCGCCAGGAGGGTCCCCGTGATCACCGCCCAAGCGACCGGGCTGCGAGCCGCGTTCTCGACCACGCCGGGACGCACGACCCAGAGCAGCCCGAAGCCGGCGAGGGCTGCAAGGGGCATGGCAGCGCGCCGGATCAGGGTCACCCCTCGACCTTCCACTACTCACGGCTCCCGGTCGAGGGGACTGAGGTGACGTCCCACGAACGTCCGCAGAACCACCTACCTGCTGGGTCAGCTTCGACCGTGCTTGCCACCGACCGGCCGACCGGCTAGCAGGACCGCCGCGCCACCCACCATGAGCAGCAAGGCCCACTGCAGTGCCAGCTCGGCGGAACCGCCGGTGGTCGGCAGCGCCGTCAGGCCCCCTGCGCCGTTGGCGACGACGTTGGGAACCTCTCCGAAGGTGCCTTCCACGCCGGTTGCTGGCCGGTCGGGGGTTCCCCCACCGATCGGCTGGACACCGGGCGGGTTACCGGGGGGGTTCACCGGCGGGTTACCGGGGGGGTTCACCGGCGGGGTACCGGGGGGGTTCACCGGCGGGGGGTTCACCGGCGGGGCGTTCACCGGGGGGGGGTGCACCGGCGGGGGGTTCACCGGCGCCCTGCACCCGGTGTGTGCCGGATTGCCCACGCCGACGCCCTTGTTGCGGTCGCACTCGTAGCCGGCGTTGTGGTCGCTGCCGTCAGGTGCCTGGCCCGGCGGGTTCTTGTTGTCAGCCTTACCCACGCAGCCGGCGCAGGGCTTGCCGTTCGCGGCGCCGCCGCCGTTGCCGTTCTCGGATGCGGAGCCGTCACGGGTGGAGCAATAGGCACCGCAACCGGCGAGAGTGCCGGGGTTGGCGCCGGTGCCGTTCGTGTCGGCATTGGACAGCGGCTGCGGCTCGGTCAGCGGTGCCGGTGGTGGTGCAGGCACGGGGGCGGGCGCTGCGGCCACAACGGCAGCCACTACGGGGACGAGGGGCGCAGGGGCAGGGGCAGTGGCAGGCGCAGGCGCGTTGCCCCGGCCCTTGGCCTGGCCGTTGGCCTGTCCCTGGCCATTGGCCTGTCCAGCGGCCTGACCCTGACCCTGACCGGCACCCTGGCCCTGGCCCGCGAAGGCGGGGTTTGCTGACGCGAGGGGCATCACGACGAGCGCGGCGGCGATGGCGCCGCAGGCAGCGGCGCGTCGGCGGACCCGAGTAGCGCTGTCATGGAGTGTGATCGGCGTACTGGGTCGCATCATGCCGTTCCCCTCGCCAATGCGGGAACGACGAGTTCGCACCCGCTCACTGGCAGGTCGGTCTCGCCATTGGCTCCCCGAGAGGTCGTGGCGACCGTGTGTCTCCGTGCGCAGGGAAGCGCCGGTGGGGTCCTCTCGGATCACAGCTCCTACATCACGAACGGTAACGCCGTCAAACGCATCCGTACAGGGTCCATGGACCCGGTACGCCAACAGGCCCGATGCCTTCCCTCGCGGGAAGACATCGGGCCCGGTGAGCTTGCGGTCCCCAGGGTGGGTCCGCTGGCCTCGTGCGTAGGGGTCAGGCGACCCGGCGGCGAGCGCCAAGGAGGACGACGATGCCGGCCATCATCACTGCGACGGCGAGGTTGAGCAGCAGGCCGGTGGAGTTGCCGGTCGCGGCAAGGGCACCGGCCAGGCCGGCTCCACTCAGGGCGACCGGCGTGACCCTGTGCGTCAGGCTGATGTGAGACATCTGGGGTAGCACTTCATCCCTCCCGCACGGGGCGAGAACAGGCTTGATGACGTTGACGCTGACCACTGCAGACCTGCCCGGCACGGCCCTCAAGAATGGGGCGATGAGCCCTCGTTCGGCTCACCCCAGGCGCCGGTCTTTCACTGCCCAGTACACGGCTGAGGTCCTCGCCGCTTATGACGCGGCCGACCCCGGCACACGCGGGGGTCTGCTGCGCCGCGAGGGCCTGTACTCCTCGCACATCAGTGAGTGGCGCAAGGCCCGTGACAGCGGCGCCCTGACCGGTCTCACCCCGGCGACCAAGCCGGCGA
>JBKKBU010000139.1:0-3434 GCA_046713755.1 Mycobacteriales bacterium | reverse complement strand
GCAGCGCGGCCAACGTGATCGTCGACATGGTCGGCTACTTCACCAACGCCAACGTGACCTCGGCCGCGCGCACGGTGCTGAATGCGTCCCCGAAGCGGGTCGCCGGCGGTACCGATGCCGCCAACATCCCGAACGGCGGGGTCCTGACCGTGACGCTCGGTGCGAATGACGTCCCGGCCGGCTCGACCTCGGCGATCCTCAACATCACCGTGACGCGGGCCAGCCAGCCCAGCGGGTTCGTCGTTGCCTACCCGGGCGGTACCAACCAGCCGGCCACGTCCAACGTGAACTTCCTGGCCAGCAAGGTGCAGGCCAACGAGGCGATCGTGAAGCTCGGCACCGGTGCCAACGCCAACAAGGTCAACCTCAAGATCAGCCGCGGCACTGCCCGCGTGATCGTCGACGTCGTCGGTGGTCTGGTCTCCGGCAACGGTGAGGTCTACACCGGCCTGGTCCCGGACCGCTTCGTCGACAGTCGACCGGGGCCGGGCAACGAGGGCACCTCCGCCAGTCGCAAGACCGGCGTCACGCTGATCACGCTGCCGGCCCAGGTCCCGGCCGGTGCGACCGGTGTGGTCCTCAACGTCACCGCAGTCGACGCAGCGACCGGAGCCTCTGGCTTCATCGTCGCCTACCCGGCGGGGTCCGCGAAGCCGGGCACGTCCAACGTGAACTGGCGGTCGGGAGCGACCCAGGCCAACGAGGTCATCGTCGGCATCGGCAGCAGTCGTCAGGTCGCCCTGGAGGTCGACGGCTCGCTGAAGGGCGCCGGCACCCACATCGTGGTGGACCTCGTCGGCTACGTGAGCGGAGTGGGCGCGGCTGCAACACCCACCGCGACGGGTTCGGCGACGGCAACCGGCACCGCCACGGCCACCGCGACGGCGACGGCGACCGCCACCGCCACGGCGACCGCTACGGGGACCCGGACGGCGACGCCCGCTCCCTAGCACCATCAGCAACGCACTGCGGCCCCCCCGGACACACCGGTGAGGGGCCGCACTGCGTGGTAGGCCCCTTCCAGCCCGCCGACCGCCGACCGCCGGCCCCCGTTCATGATCAACAGCACATCAGCACGGTTTTCAAGCCGAAAATGCGTGCGAATGTACTGTTGATCTTGGAATCGTCGGGATGGCTGGATGGCTGGATGGCTGGATGGCTTAGGGCAGCACGCGGATGCCCATCCGCCGGGCAGCGGTCGCCAGCGCCGCGTCGAACGTCGCCAGCTTGCCGGCCTGGGTGTGGGCGGCATCGAGGACGCAGCAGTCCGGCAGCTTCAGCCCGGTCGTGACCCGCAGCTCGGCCAGGCGCAGGGGTTCGTCGTCGTCCCGACGAGACAGCCCGATCCCCATGGCCCGCAGGTCGGCTAGCAGCTGCGCGCCCTTGTTGATCCGCACTGCTCCGACCAGCACCTCAGCCAAGGTGATGGCGTGGACAAGCAGCGGCTCGTCGGCCGCGTGGAGCAACAGGTGAGTGGCAGCGTCGTGGTGGGCATCGTGCGGGGTCAGGTGCGCAACGAGGACGCTGGCATCCAGGGCGATCACGTGGGCCAGTCGATCCGGATCTCGGCGAGGTAGTCGGCGGAGAAGGCGTCGGCGTAGCTGCCGCTGCTGGCCCGGACCGCGTCCTGTCGCTGGCGGGCCGCGCTGTCGTCCGCCTCCTCGAGCGCCGTGTCGCCGGCGGCGACCAGGCGCAACAGCAGCTTGGAGCGTGGTTCGTCCGGCCAGCGTCGAGCCGCGTTGTCGATCGCGCGGGCGACCGCTGGCGTCTCGGTGACCTGGTAGCGAGGCCGGGCGGTCGGCATGCCTGAGTGTACCACTTGCTATCCGAGTGGTACACCGATGGATGCAGCGTGAGATGCGGTCATGAAGGTGACCGCTATGATGACCAGATGACCACTACGATGACCGCTACGGCGATCAAGGCAACCCTGCTCGCCGTTCTCGACCGGGTCGCCACCGGCGAAGAGGTGGAGATCACCAAGCGTGGGCGGGTCATCGCCCGGCTGGTGCCTGCCACCGGACCCCAGGGGCTGCGCGGCCGGTTGGCCGGGCAGGCGCAGACCGTTGATCCCGACGATGACCTGCTGTCGACGGGTGAGCCCTGGCACGCCTCGTGACCACCGTGCTGCTGGACACCCACGTCCTGCAGTGGTGGTCGGCCGAGCCCGACCGCCTGAGCAAACGGGCCACCAAGGCGGTGACCGAGGCCGACCAGCTCGCGGTGGCCGCCATCACCTGGTACGAGCTGGCCTGGCTCGCGACCCATGGGCGGATTGCCTTGGCGCTGCCCGTCGGCTCCTGGCTCGAGCAGCTGGCCGGGCAGGTCCGCACGATCGGGGTCACGCCCGCGATCGCCACCACCGCGGTGACGTTGCCTGCGTCGTTCCCGGCCGACCCGGCTGACCGTCTCATCTACGCCACGGCCGTCGAGCAGGGCTGGTCGTTGGTCACGAAGGACAAGCGGCTGCGCGAGCACCCGCACCCCCGCAAGCTGGCGGTCTGGTAATGCAGGTCGAGCGAACCTTTTTACCCGCCCCAGGCTCTATGATCACGAAAGCGGCATGTCATGTCGTTTCTACGCAGACCGGAGCTTGTCATGCCCAGCGCCACCAGGCTCGTCATTGCCGCTGCTCTCCTGCTGCCCACCGGCGTGGGGCTGGCCGCGGCAGCCGGTCCGACCTGCTTCGGCAAGGCAGCCACGATCGTCGGGACCGGTGCGGCCGACAACCTCACCGGGACGGCCGGCCGTGACGTCATCTGGGCCGGTGCCGGCAATGACGTCGTCGACGGGCTCGCGGGCAACGACCTGATCTGCGGCGACGCCGGCAGGGACCACCTGGTGGGTGGCAGCGGCGACGACAGCCTCGACGGCGGCGCGGGCGACGACGGCAGCGACTACCTGATATTGGTGTACGTGCAGGGCGAGCCGATCTCCCCGGTTGGCCACAAGGCCGGACTCTTCGGCGGTGCCGGCAAGGACGTGCTGTCCGGGGGGAGCGGTGACGACGACTTGCACGGCGAGGACGGCGACGACCGGCTCGATGGCGGCGACGGCGGCGACGTCCTGCGGGGACTGGCTGGCGCCGACGTGCTGCGCGGACGCGCCGGCGATGACAGCCTCAGCGGTGACGTCGGTCGGGACAGGCTCTCCGGCGACGAGGGCGACGACTACCTCGACGGCGGCGCCGACGCCGATCTGCTCGACGGCGGCGGCGGCGCCGACTCGCTGTTCGGTCGCGCCGGCGACGACGAGCTGCTGGGCCGAGCCGGCGCCGACTCGCTCTACGGAGACGTCGGCAACGACCGCCTCACGGACCTCGACGGACCGACGTCGGCCTATGCCGGCGCCGGCAACGACCGGGTCACGACCGGCGACGACGACGATGACATCTACGGCGACGCCGGAGATGACGTCATCCGCGCCGGTGACGG
>JBKKBU010000138.1:0-3201 GCA_046713755.1 Mycobacteriales bacterium | reverse complement strand
GTCGAGGCCACCCGCGCCCTCGGCGCCCGCCTCGCCGCAGGCCTGCGGGCGGGTGACCTGGTCGTGCTGTCGGGCCCGCTCGGCGCCGGCAAGACCGCGCTGGCCCAGGGGATCGGGGCGGCGCTGGGGGTGCGGGGCCCGGTCACCAGCCCGACCTTCGTCCTGGCCCGGGTGCACCCGGGCCCGCTGCCCCTGGTGCACGTCGACGCCTACCGGCTGCGGGGGTCCGACGGGACGCAGACCGGGCGGGTGCACCTCGACGACCTCGACCTCGACGACGAGCTCCCGCACTCGGTCACCGTCGTGGAGTGGGGCGAGGGGGTCGTGGAGGAGCTGTCGCCGTCGCGGCTGGAGGTCGTGCTGCGCCGAGGCGGTCGCACAACCGGAACCGGGACAGACCACCGCACGGTGTGCGTAGTGCCCATCGGGCCTCGCTGGTCGGTTGTGCAGCGGCCCTAGAACACAGTTCGGATACGCTGCACGTGCCCTCTAGGCAGGTGGCGATCGGTGGGGTTGGGTGTTGTGGCTTGGGTCACCACGGCCCGCGGCAGTTCGAGGGAGAGCACATGCGTAGCAAGAAGTGGGCGGTCGCCTGCACCGTCGTCGCCATGAGCGCACTGGCCGCCTGCGGGGAGAGCGGCGGCGGTGCCGCCCAGGCGCCCACCGGCGGCGCGTCCCCCGGTGCGTCCGGTGCCGCCAGCGGCGAGACCTTCAAGATCGGCGTCTTCGGCCCCGAGCAGATCCCGCAGGGCGAGGACGTCCGCGACGGCGCGCTGCTCGCCGCCAAGGAGCTCAACGCCAAGGGCGAGGGCGCCAAGGTCGAGATCGTCTTCTGCGACTCCGAGGCCAAGCCCGAGAAGGCCATCGCCTGCATCACCAAGTTCGCCCAGCAGGACGGCGTCCAGGCGATCTCCGGCGGCTTCTCCTCGGCCGAGACGCTGGCCATCCTGGACACGGTCAAGCGCGCCAAGATCCCGTTCGTGTCGGCCGGCGCCGCCGCCCCCGACGTGGTCAAGGGCGTCGACTCGACCGGCCCCGGCAAGTACGTCTTCCGCATCGGCCCGGTGAACTCGCTGAACCTCGCCGCGGACATGTGCGTCACGGTCACCACCAAGCTCACCAAGGAGGGCTTCTCCAAGTTCGGCATCCTGCACGAGGACGCCGCCTTCGCCCTGCCGCTGGTCGAGTTCCTCAACAAGTGCCTCGTCGACCCCAGCGGGGCGACGAAGGGCAAGATCCCGGCGGCCGTCAAGGGCGTCGAGGTGGTCGGGACCGAGAAGCACACCCCGCAGGCGACGGACTTCTCCGCGCAGTTCAAGAGCCTGACCGACAAGGGCGCCGACTACGTCCTGGAGATCAACTCGACCCAGGTCGGGATCCAGCTCGGCAAGCAGTGGGCCACCCTCAAGCCCGGCTTCGCCCTCGGCGGCATCAACGTCTCGGGCCAGTCCTCGTCCTACTTCGAGGTCACCAAGGCCGTCGGTGAGCTCAACGGCCCGGCGGGCGCCCTGCGCGCGCCGGTCTCGGAGAAGACCATCCCGTTCTTCGACGCCTTCAAGGCCGAGTACCAGCGCGACCCGCTCTACAACGGCGTGTCGACCTACGACGGCATCTACACCCTGCACGAGGCCGCGACCCGGGCCGGCTCGCTCGAGGCCGACGCCCTGGTGACCGAGCTCGAGGCGACCGACCGGGTCGGCGCCCAGGGCGTGGAGAAGTTCAACGAGAGCCACGACGTCATCTACAGCCCGACCGACCCCAAGGCCGGCCTGTCGCTGCTGTACTTCCAGTACCAGGCGGACGGCAGCAAGAAGATCGTCTACCCGGAGTCGCTCGCCGAGGGCAACAAGTACATGAAGCCCCCGGGCGTCAAGTAGCAGTTCCGTCGGGGCCGGGGGTGGCGTACCTTCCCGGGCCCGGACCGCTGTCCTGCAGACCCGCTCCCGCCCATCCGGCTCGACCCCGGCTCGACCCCTAGGAGGAACGTGGACGTCCTCGTCCAGGGCGCGCTCACCAGCGCCGTCATCGCCCTGGTGGCCCTCGGCTTCTCCCTCGTCTACGGCGTGGGCGGCATCGTCAACCTCGCCCACGGCTCGTTCTTCATGATCGGCGCCTACTCGGCCTACGCCATGACGCAGACCGGGGCGCCGCTGCTCGTCGCGGCCGTCGTCGGCGTGCTCGCCGCGACCCTGGCCGGCGTGCTGCTGGAACGGCTCGTCATCGCTCCGATCCGCCACCAGGAGGTGGCGGTGCTCATCGCCACCCTCGCGGTCGCGATCCTGGTGCAGTCCGGGGTGCAGTTCTTCTACGGCGGGCTCGAGCGCCAGCTGCCCGGCTTCGTCGACGGCGCCGTCAGCGTCTTCGGCGTCACGCTGCAGCAGACCCGCGTGCTGGCCGGCCTGATCGCCCTGGTGACCATCGTGACCGTGCTGCTCGTGCTGACCCGTTCACCCGCGGGCCGCATGGTCCGGGCCGTGGCCCAGGACGAGGAGGCCAGCCGGCTGATCGGCGTACGGCCCGAGCGCGTCACGCTCTACGTGCTCGCGATCGGCGCCGGCCTCGCCGGCCTGGCCGGAGTGCTCACGGCTCCGTACGGCGTGCTGACCCCGACGATGTGGCTGCTGCCGCTGACGCAGGCCTTCGCGATCGTCATCCTCGGCGGGCTCGGCTCCATCCCGGGCACCGTGCTCGCCTCGGTGGTCGTGGGCTTCCTCGACCGCTTCGTGGCCTTCAACGTCAAGGACGGCGACATCAAGGTCGGACTGGTCACCGTGGCGGTCATCCTCGCGACCCTGGTCCTGCGACCTCAGGGCTTCCTCGGGAAGGTGGCGCATTGACCAGCACCACGGTCGCTGAGCCGGCCGAGCCGGCGGCCCCGGCCGCCCCGCCCCCCACCGGTCCGTCCCGCCTCAAGCGGCTGCTGCGCCCGAACCCGCTGATCCTGCTGGCGCTGCCGTTCGTGCTGCTGTTCCTGCCGCGCTTCGTGGACAACACCACGCTGCTGCAGCAGGTGGCCGTCGCGACCGTGTTCGTCATGTTCGCCGCGAGCTGGGACATCCTGTCCGGCTACACCGGCCAGGTGAACTTCGGGCACGCGGCCTTCATCGGCACCGGCGCCTACACGGTCGCCCTGTTGAGCAAGTACCAGCCCGACGTCAGCAACGAGCTGGCCCTGCTCGCCGCCGTGGCCGTCGCGTCCGC
>JBKKBU010000137.1:0-2848 GCA_046713755.1 Mycobacteriales bacterium | reverse complement strand
CGGCGCTCGGCCCTGGCGGCGCGCAGGTCGTCGTCGTCCGCGACCTCCGGGGTGGCCGGCAAGGTCCCCTCGCGGACCCATCGCCGGAGCGCGTCGTGGTGGTCGTCGGCTGCGACGTTGGTGAACTCCGCGAACTGGTCGTCACCCGGCGCGATGGTGGGCGGCTTGACGACCCGGCCCTGCTCATCGAGCCAGACGGTCGAGGGCACGTTGACGACACCGAAGACGTCGGACATCCGGTGCTCGGGATCCAGGGCCACCGGGAGGTCGGTGCCCTCCGCCCAGGGCCGCACGGCCTCGGGGTCCTCGTCGATCGCCACCGTGATCACATCGAGGCCGTCGGCGCGCAGCTCGTCGGCGAGCTGCTTCCAGGCCGGCAGCTCGTAGCGGCAGCCGCACCAGGTCGACCAGGCCACCACCGCTGTCTTGCGGCCGCTCCCGCCCAGCGGCACCGCCGCGCCGTTGATGTCGGACAGCCCCAGTGCGGGTGCGACCGCACCGACGCCACTCGCCGAACCGGCGGCCTCCCCCAGCACGGCGATGACCCGGCCCTCGACAAGCTCCGTGGCGAGCGGTCGCTGCAGGGCCGCCGCGACGGCGGCGAGCGGTGCCGGGTCGGGCAGTGCTTGCGGGACGCAGACGTCGCCGCGGCACAGCCCATGCGGCTCGAGCTTCCAGCCGGTAGCGGCGACCAGCGACGCACCAGACAGCCAGACGACGTCTCCATCGAGCAGGGCTGCGACCTCCGTGGTCGCGTCACGGTCGAGCAGCACCAGGGTCAGGGGGGTCATGCGTCGCAGCGTGGCTCATGCGGGCGTCGGCTGTCACCCGCCGGTGTCCCACCGACCGGACGTGCGCCACGATGGCAGTCGACCCTGCCAGTTGACCTGACCGTCTGACCCGTGACTGAGGAGAGCCCGTGAGCAGCAGTGCCGGACGTGTCGTCGTCATCACCGGAGCCGGTGGCGGCATCGGTCGCGCGGAAGCCCTGCTCTTCGCGCAGGAAGGTGCTCGCGTCGTCGTCAACGACGTCAGCGCCGACGGTGCCCAGTCGGTGGTGGAGGAGCTGCGAGCAGCGGGTGGCGAGGCAGTCGCCAACACCGACGACATCTCCGACTGGGAGGGCGCCGGCCGGCTCATCGCCACGGCTCTGGACACCTTTGGCGGGCTCGACACCTTGGTGAACAACGCGGGCATCTTGCGCGACAAGATGTTCGTGAACATGTCGATCGACGACTGGGACGCCGTCATCAAGGTCCACCTGCGTGGCACCTTCGCGCCGACCAAGCACGCGGTCACCTACTGGCGAGAGCAGTCCAAGGCCGGCAACCAGCGGGTCGCCCGCATCGTCAACACCTCGAGCCCATCAGGGATCTTCGGCAACGTCGGCCAGGCGAACTACGGCTCGGCCAAGGCCGGCATCGCGGCCTTCACCCAGATCCTCGGTGAGGAGCTGTGGCGCTACGGCGTGCTGGCCAACGCCATCGCGCCGTCGGCGCTGACGTCGATGACCGAGGGACTGACCGGCTACAAGGAGCGCCTCGACGAGCTCGAGGCGCGCACCGGTTGGGTGAACCCTGGTGGGCCCGAGCACATCGTGGCGCTCGTGGTCTGGCTGGGCTCGCCGCAGTGCGAGGTCAACGGCAAGGTCTTCAACCTGCGGGCCGGCCACGTCTCGGTGGCGGAGGGCTGGGGCGTCGGCCCGGCGTACGAGAAGGAAGGGACCTTCGAGGTCGACGAGCTCGCGGCCGTGGTGCCGGACCTCGTGGCGCGGGCGGCGCCGCAGACCAACGCCTACGGCCAGCCCAAGTCGTACGGCGGTTAGCAGGAATCCAGGGCGAGCCGTCGAAATGTCACCGGTGAGGCGCCCACCCAGCGGGCCCGACCGGAGGTCACTGTGAAGCGCACCATCGTCCTTGCCATCTCCCTGACCTGTCTCGCGGCGAGCGCGGTCACCGCGACGGCCGCCCCGAAGGCCAAGGCGCCGAAGCCGGTCGCCATGACCTGGTTCTTGCATGGCACCCAGCAGTTCGGTGAGCTCGAGAACCCCAACATCGCTGAGGCCCCGACCTACGCGACGATGGACGCGAAGGCCCCGACCGGCACGTCCGCGCGCAGCGCCGGCGTCACGAACTACACCGCGGGCCCCAACACCAACTGCGCCGGCAACACGCTGTTCCCGGTCTGGGCGGGTGCCCTCGACGGCGCGCCGACCGGTGACGCCACGGTCGACCTGGTCCTGCAGGTCGCGGGTACGGGCGACATCGAGGTCCGGCTGTTCGCGGACATCTTCGGCCAGGCGTGCAACGAGGCCTACGAGCAGCCGCTCGGCTCCGCGATCATCCCGGTCACGAGCGGCCAGACGTCGGCCAAGGTCGTCCTCAAGGGCATCAACAAGAAGAAGCGCAACATCACCTCGCTGATGCTCCAGGTGTCGCCGGCCGCCAGCCTCACGCCGCCGTTCATCACCCGGATCCAGTACGACGCCACGACCGCGATGTCGAAGGTGGCCTTCACCTGCCTGCCGAAGGCCGGCAAGAAGGCTTGCTGACGGGCTGAGTTCGACCTCGGGCGCCGGCTATCGGCGTGACTATCGGCGTACGAGGTCCAGGAACTCGGCTCGGGTGCGCGCCGACTCGCGCAGGGCGCCGTGCAGCGAGGACGTGACCGTCGACGTCCCCGGAGCGCGGGCTCCACGCAGCCGCATGCACATGTGCTCGGCCTCGAGGACGACCCCGACCCCCTTGGGGTGCAGCTCCTCCCGCAGCCAGTTGGCGATCTGCTGCGTCATGCGCTCTTGCACCTGCAGCCGGCGGGCGAAGCGCTCGACGACGCGCGCCAACTTGGA
>JBKKBU010000136.1:0-2580 GCA_046713755.1 Mycobacteriales bacterium | reverse complement strand
GTGCCGAGGGCGACCGCCGGCAGCACCAGGTGCTTGGCGGCGTCCCACGCCGCCGGCAGGTCACCGGTGAGGATCCCGTCGAGCACGAAGAAGCCGGTGGGGTGCTCGGTGGTGATGGTCACGTCCTGACGGCCCTGGCTCGGCAGGATCCCGAGCTTGACCGCGAAGACGTACTTGAGCAGGAAGCCCAGCGCGAAGACCGGGATCGCGATCCCCAGCAGCGAGCCGGCGGTCGAGGCGTTGTCGACCCAGCTCTGCGGTCTTCGCCCGGCGACGAAGCCGAGCGGGATGCCGATCAGGACCGCGAACGCCATCGCCGACAGGGCCAGCTCGATGGTGGCCGGGAACTTGCGCCGGATCTCCTCCGACACCGGCTGCTGCGTCATGATCGACGTGCCGAAGTCGCCCTGGACGACCTTGCCCATGTACGAGGCGTACTGCTCGTACACGGGCCGGTCCAAGCCGTACGCCGCCCGCACCGCTGCGGCCCGTTCCGGGGTCGACCGCTCCCCGAGGAGCGCGGTCTCCGGTCCGCCGGGCAGGGCCCGGACGAACAGGAAGACCAGGATCGACAGACCCAGCAGGATCGGGACGAGCAGGAGCAGGCGGCGTACGACGAACTTCAGCAAGGAGGGTCAGCGCCTACTTGCTCATCGAGACCTTGGAGAAGTCCTCGATGCTCACCGGGCTGGGCACGTAGCCCTCGACCCCCTTGGCGAACGCGAGGGCCGGCTTGGTGTGCACGTACGGCACGCCCGGCAGGAACTCCATGATCTTCTTGTTGGCGGCCTGGTAGAGCTCGGTGCGCTTGTCGAGGTCGCCCTCGGCGCGAGCGGCGTCCAGGTCGGTGTAGATGGACTCCTCCAGCGGGCCCCACGCCTTCTGCTTGGTGCGGAAGAAGGTGCCGATGAAGTTGTCCGGGTCGCCGAAGTCACCCGTCCAGCCCAGCAGGCGCAGCCCGGTCTTGCCGCTGTCGACCGCCGCGAGGTAGTTCGGGTTCCACACGTCGGACTTCGGGGTGACGGTGAAGCCGGCCGCCTCGAGGTCGGCCTTGAAGGCCTGGAAGTTGGCCGGCGGGTCGGGCATGTACGGCCGGCTGACGCCCGTCGGGTACCAGAACTCCAGCGTGGGGTTCTTCACGCCGGACTCGGCGATCAGGGCCTTGGCCTTGTCGACCGAGTACTCGTACTCCGGGACGTCGTCGGCGTAGCCGAACAGCTCCGGCGGCATGAACTCCTTGGCCACCTCGGCGCCCTCGGGGTACTTGGCCGTGACGAGCGCCTGGCGGTTGAGGGCGTGCGCGATCGCCTGGCGGATCTTGGGGTTGTCCAGCGGCGGCTTGGCGGTGTTGAAGCCGACGTAGCCGACGTTGAACGCCGGGCGCTCCAGGATCTGGAAGCCGGCGCTGGTCAGCGCGCTGAGGTCCTCGGGCGCGACCAGGTCGTAGCCCTGGATCTCCTTGGTCTCGAGCGCCTGGCGGCGGGCCGGACCCTCGGCGATCGGGCGGAAGATGACCTTGTCGAGCTTGGCCTTCTCGCCCCAGTAGTCGTCGTTGCGGGCGAGCACCAGGCGGTTGTCCGGCTCGAACACCTCGAGCTTGAACGGGCCGGTGCCGATGGGGTTCTCGCGACCGAAGGAGCCCTCGAACTTCGGCTCCTCGCCGGTGCCGGTGACCTTGTCGGCCTCGAACTCCACCAGCGCCTTGGGGCTCGCGATGGAGAACGACGCGAGCGCCAGGCCGGACAGGAAGGAGGCGGACGGCGAGGTCAGGTTGATGACGGCCTTGCCGTCCTGCGCGACGCAGTCCTTGTAGAGGCTGGGCCCGAGGTCGGGGCTCTCGTTCTTGGCGTAGCCGGTGAACACCGTCTGCCAGTAGTAGGAGACCGAGCCGCTCTGCTGGACGCCCTTGAAGTTGTACCAGCGGTCGAAGTTGAAGCAGACGGCCTTCGCGTCGAAGTCCGTGCCGTCGTGGAACTTGACGCCGTCCTTGAGGGTGAAGGTCCAGGTCTTGCCGTCGTTGCTCGGCTCGTACGCCGTGGCCAGCAGGGGCTCGATCTCGGTGCCGCCCGGCTTGGTCGTCACCAGCGTCTCGAACAGCTGGCGGACCACGCGCAGCGACTCGCCGTCGCTGACGTAGGCCCCGTCCATGCTGATGGGGTCGGCGGAGGTGCCGAAGACCAGCGTGCCGCCGCTCGCCCCGTCCGCGCCTGGCGTCGTCGGCTCGTCACTGCCGCCGCTGCCGCAGGCCGCAGTGCCGGCGAGCACGCCGGCCAGGCCGAGCGCGAGTGCGCCCCGGCGTCGTCGTAGGTCGCTCATCGTGTCTCCACCTCGTGAGTGGCAGCCCGGGAGGGCGCCGATCGGTGTCGCGGACCCTAGACCTGGCGGGCGACACCCCGCGGGGGTCCGCGGCTCCCGGCAGGTCGCGGTTCCACAACGATCAGCACGACCGGTCCGGCGCCGACCCGCGGTGGCCGGTGTCGGGGTCCACCGCACCGGCCGTCCGCGTGCCGCCCGCGCCTGCACGGCCTCGGCAGCGGTGCCGCTGACCGTCCGCTGACCGTCCGCTGACCGGCCGCTGAC
>JBKKBU010000135.1:0-5041 GCA_046713755.1 Mycobacteriales bacterium | reverse complement strand
GCGGGGCGGTGCTCACCGAACAGGCCTTCGGTCTGCCCGGCCTCGGCAAGCTCGCGATCGACGCGATCTCCTCCGTGGACCTGCCGGTGATCCTGGGCGTGACGGTGTTCTCGGCCTTCTTCATCGTCTTCGCCAACTTCGTCGTCGACCTGGTCTACGCCGCCATCGACCCCAAGGTCCGCCTGGCGTGACCGGCGTGGCGTAACGTCTCTCGCGGCTCGCCTCCGCGGCCGCAGCTCTCCGCCCCACCCCCAGGCAGTGCCGCTGCCCCTGCCCGGGCTGATCCCACCTGAGGGGAATCTCGATGACCGCAGTCCAGACCGATGAGGCCGGCCCGCCGGCGCTCTCCCGGCCGGGCGCCGCCTTCGTGGAGGTGCGCGACCTGCTCGTGCACTTCCCGACCGAGGATGGCCTTGTCAAGGCCGTCGACGGACTGTCGTTCAGCGTCGAGAAGGGCCAGACCCTGGCCATCGTCGGCGAGTCGGGCTCCGGCAAGTCGGTCACCAGCCTGGCCATGCTCGGCCTGCACAAGGGCACCCGAGCCGTCCTGTCGGGACAGGCCTGGGTGGGCGACAAGGACATCGTCTCGTCGTCACGCGAGGAGGTCCGCCAGCTGCGCGGCAGCCGGATGGCGATGATCTTCCAGGACCCGTTGTCCGCCCTGCACCCCTACTTCACCATCGGCTCGCAGATCGCCGAGGCGTATCGGGTCCACAACGCGGTCTCTAAGAAGGTCGCCCTCCAGCGAGCGGTCGAGATGCTCGAGCGGGTCGGCATCCCCACGCCCGACAAGCGCGTCAAGGACTACCCGCACCAGTTCTCCGGCGGCATGCGGCAGCGCGCGATGATCGCGATGGCGCTGTCGAACAACCCGGAGTTGCTCATCGCGGACGAGCCGACCACGGCCCTCGATGTGACGGTGCAGGCGCAGATCCTCGACCTCATCAGCGACCTGCAGAAGGAGTTCGGCTCCGCCGTCATCCTCATCACCCACGACCTCGGCGTCGTGGCGGAGGTCGCGGACACCGTGCTCGTGATGTACGCCGGCCGCGCGCTCGAGACGGGGACGGCGCAGGACATTTTCTACCGTCCTGAGCACCCCTACACCTGGGGCCTGCTGCAGTCGGTGACCCGCCTGGACCGACTCAAGCTCGACCGGCTCAACCCGATCGCCGGATCCCCGCCGAGCCTGATCAACGCCCCGAAGGGCTGCGTCTTCCAGCCGCGCTGCCCTTACAAGGACCGGCCCGGTGAGCTCGCCATCGCCGAGCGCCCGTTGCTGCTCACCACCAGCCCGGGCCACGACGTGGCCTGCCACCTACCGGCTGCTGAACGTCGCCAGATCTTCGAGACCGAGGTGCGACCCAAGCTGTGAGCACGCCCTCCTCCAGCATCAAGAAGGCAGCCAAGGCCCCGGCCAAGGTAGCCAAGGCCCCGGCCAAGACGGTCAGGGCTCCGGCCAAGGCGACCAAGGCTCCGGCCAAGACCACCGCCAAGGCCCCGACCAAGACGGTCAAGGCCCCTGCCAAGGTCGCGAAGCGCAGCGTCGTCGCTCCAGCCGCCAAGAATCAGGGAGGCGCCACCGTGACAGCACCAGCTGGTCCGCGCGCGAGCCAGAGCATCCGATCGTCGATGGACGGCACCGAGATGCAGCTCGACGAGAACGCGCTGCTCTACGTCACCGGCTTGAAGAAGTACTTCCCGGTCAAGCGCGGCATCATCTTGCAGAAGACCGTCGGCAACGTGAAGGCCGTCGACGGGCTGAGCTTCACCGTCAACAAGGGCGAGACCCTCGGCCTGGTCGGGGAGTCCGGCTGCGGCAAGTCGACGACCGGCCGGCTGCTGACCCGCTTGCTGGAGCCCACGGCCGGCATCATCAAGTTCGAGGGTCGCGACATCAGCCACGCGAGTCGCAAGGAGCTGCGGCCGATGCGTCGCGACTTCCAGATCATCTTCCAGGACCCCTACTCCTCGCTGAACCCGCGCCACACGATCGGCACGATCGTCGGAGCGCCGTTTCGCATGACGGGGGTCAAGGCCAGCGACAGCGAGATCAAGACGCAGGTCCAGGACCTGTTGGAGCTCGTCGGGCTCAACCCCGAGCACTACAACCGCTACCCCCATGAGTTTTCGGGGGGCCAGCGACAGCGCATCGGGATCGCCCGGGCGCTGGCGCTGAAGCCCAAGCTGATCGTCTGCGACGAGCCCGTGTCGGCACTGGACGTGTCCATCCAGGCGCAGGTGGTCAACCTGCTCGACGACCTGCAGACCGAGTTCGACCTGACGTACGTCTTCATCGCCCACGACCTGTCTGTGGTCCGCCACATCTCCGACCGGGTCGCCGTGATGTACCTCGGTAAGATCGTGGAGATCGCCGACCGGGTGAACCTCTACGAGCACCCGATGCACCCCTATACTCACGCGCTCATGTCCGCCGTGCCGGTGCCGGACCCGGAGAAGGAGAAGAAGCGGGAGCGCATCCTGCTGACCGGCGACGTGCCGAGTCCGCTGAATCCGCCACCCGCCTGCCCCTTCCACACCCGGTGCTGGAAGGCTCAGGACATCTGCAAGACGGTCGAGCCGCCGCTGCGCGACCTCGACGTGGGCCACGCGGTGGCCTGCCACTTCGCCGAGGAAAGGTCCTTGCTCTGATGGTGACGTTCCTGTCCGTCATGCTGGTCGTGACCAGCCTGCTGCTCATCGTCCTGGTGCTCCTGCACAAGGGCAAAGGCGGCGGTCTGTCCACGATGTTCGGCGGTGGCGTCTCGTCCTCGCTCGGTGGCAGCGCCGTCGTGGAGAAGAACCTCGACCGCCTGACGATCGTCTGCGGGCTGATCTGGTCGGTCTGCATCCTGGCGCTCGGGCTGCTGCTCAAGGACACCGGCGCAGCCTGACAGCGTCGGCGGTCCGCCCTCAGGCGCCGCGGCCGTAGACTGCGTGCAACACCCGATCTGAAGGAGCACCACCAGTGGCAGGCGGCAACGCGATCCGGGGCAGTCGGGTAGGCGCTGGACCGATGGGCGAGGCCGAGCGCGGCGAGGCTGCGCCGCGCCGACGGATAGCGTTCTACTGCGCCAACCAGCACGAGACGCGGCCGTCGTTCTCCGACGAGGCGACGATCCCCGAGACGTGGGACTGCCCGCGGTGCGGCTTCCCCGCCGGGCGGGACAAGGACAACCCGCCGGCCCCGCTCAAGAACGAGCCCTACAAGACCCACCTCGCCTACGTCCGCGAGCGACGCAACGCCGAGGACGGCGAGGCGATCCTCGCCGAGGCCCTCGCCAAGCTCCGCGGCAAGTAGCCCCGCGCGAGAACCAGCGAGATCTCAGCGGCGCCGGAGGTCGCGGGGGAGTCGCGCCGCGGCAGCCTCGTCGAGCAGCCACCGGGTCTGACTGCGGCCGGTCACTCCGGCAGCGGGGACCTGGACGCGCCCGGCGCCCGACAGCGCGGCTGCCACCATCGCGGCCTTGTCAGCCCCGGCGACCACCATCCAGACCTCGCGAGCCTCGTTGATGGCTGAGAAGCCCAGCGAGATCCGCGTGGGTGGTGGCTTGGGGCACCCGTGTACGGCGAACGCGGTGCGCTCGTCGTGGGCGGCCGGCGACTCCGGGAAGATCGAGGCGGTGTGTCCCTCCGGCCCCATTCCGAGCAGCAGCACGTCGAAGGCCGGGACGTCGTGGTCCGCGGCCGCCGCGGCCGCGAGCGCACCGGCGTAGCGCTCCGCGGCGGCGTCGGCGTCTCGCCCATCCGGCCCGCCCAGGGCCCCCATCGGATGCACCCGGGCCGGGTCGAGGGGGAGCGCGTCCAGCAGTGCTTCACGGGCCTGCCGCTCGTTGCGCTCGGGGTCGTCAACGGGCAGGAAGCGCTCGTCCCCCCACCAGATGTCCACCCGCGACCACTCGACAGCGGCGCGCGCCGGGGACTGGCGGACGGCCCGGAGCGCCGCGATGCCGACACCGCCGCCGGTGAGCACCAGCGAGGCCGTACCGCGGACCGTCTGGGCATCCACGAGACGGGTCAGCAGGCGGGCAGCCACGGCAGCGGCCAGGACGTCGGCGCTCTCGTGCACGACCACGGTGGGTGCTGCCCTGGTGGGGCTCATCGGACGGGCCAGTCTCTCAGGACGTGGTGAGGGCGGGATCGAGGTCGGACGTCTGCGCGGGGTCCTGCCAGACATGGGTCCGCCCGGCGGGCCGGTCACGCAGGCCGGTCACCCCTGTGGCGGTCGACAGGGCCTCGGCGTAGGTCTCGTCGGCGTCGAGCCGGCGGAGCTCCTCAGCGAGCAGATCGCCGAGGTCCCGGCGGGGCAGCGGCATCGACCGGTCCGGCTGGCCGCTGCGGGACATCGTGGCCGCCCGCCCGTCGCTGCGAGTCAGCTGCACCTGCGTGCCTCCGACGGACAACTCGACGCCGGTGACACCCGGGCCGGCCGTGTCGCGCTGGGCGACCGTGATGCCCAGGCGGCCGCCGAGCCACCCGGCGAGCAGCGCCCTCGAGGGGTTGCCCGCCTCGCCGGCCACCGCCACCGACTCCACCGGGCCGCTGAGCGAGTCGAAGGCCGAGGCGCACAACGAACGCCACAGCGTCGTCCGAGCCCACGCGAGGTCGGTGTCGCCGGGCGCGTAGTCGTCGGCGCGCGTGCGCAGGGCGGCGAGTGGGTCGGCCGCGGCCGCGCTGTCGGTGACGCGGCGGTCGGCGATGACGCCGAGAGGGTCGTGCGCGATGAGGTGCGGCGGCTCGCCGAACCACCACGTGACCACCGGGGCGTCGGGGGCGAGCAGCGGCAGCACGACGGACTCGGCGTGGAGGGCCAGCCGGCCGTACATGCGCATGACGATGGCCTCACCCGGGCCGAGTCGGCCGCCGACGGAGACCTCGGCGTCCAGGCGCGGCTCGGGGGCATCGGGTCGCCGCCGCACCACCATCAGCAACCGGCAGGGGTGCTGCGCCGCAGCCCTCGTGGCGGCCTGCTCGGCCTCGGCCACCAGGTTCTCGTCGACCACGGCCACCAAGGTCAGGGCGAGCCCGCTCGACACCGAGC
>JBKKBU010000134.1:0-2986 GCA_046713755.1 Mycobacteriales bacterium | reverse complement strand
GAGCTGACCCGAGCCGCCGGCCCTCTCGAGACGGCCGTGACGGTGGCCTGGGGCGACCTGGTCAGGCACAGCACCAACCCGCGCGATGCTGATGGCGCTCATCTGAACCTCTCCAGACCTGCTCACTGAAAGTCCCCACCTCGGGCACCTCCAGCGTGGCGTCGCCGCGCTGGGTGGGACCCCTTCGAGGGTGGCGGTCTCTGACCTCCACCAGCTCCTCGAAGGAGTCCCGCACGGATGCTCACACAGGAGGACGATGTGGACGCTCACGCGCTCCACCGACAGGGCTGGACGATCAGCGCGATCGCTCGGCATCTCGGTCATGACCGCACGACCATCCGCGCTTACATCAACGGCGACCGCGTCGCCGGGCAGCGCCTCAGCACGGTTCCGGACCCGTTCGAGGCGTACGCCGGCTACTGCTCCCAGCGGCTGAAGGACGACCCGCACGTGTGGGCCACAACCTTGTTCGACGAGGTCGTCGCGCTCGGGTTCGACCGGTCCTATCCGAGCTTCACCCGCGACCTACGCGCGCATCGGGTGCGGCCGCACTGCGAACCCTGCACGAGCAGCAAGGGCCGCGACCACACCGTCATCGAACACCCGCCGGGTGAGGAGACGCAGTGGGACTGGCTCGAGCTCCCCGACCCACCGGCGCACTGGGGCCTGCCCGGCGGTGCGCACCTGCTGGTCGGAGCGCTGCCGTCATCGGGCAAGTGGCGCGGCTACCTCGCCGACGCCGAAGACCACGCGCACCTCGTCGAAGGGCTGCACGTCGTGGCCGGTCGGCTCGGCGGCCTGACGAAGCAGTGGCGGTTCGACCGGATGGCCACGGTCGCGAGCCCCAACACCGGCCGGGTCACCGCGACGTTCGCCGCGGTGGCGAAGCACTACGGCGTCCACGTGAAGCTGTGTCCTCCGCGGCACGGCAACCGCAAAGGCAGCGTGGAGAAGGCCAACGACAGTGCCGCGCAGCGCTGGTGGCGGACCGTCCCGGACGAGTTCATGATGGCGCAAGCCCAAGCCTCGCTGGATGCGTTCGGAGCTCGCAAGAGCGACAGCCGGGTCCGTAAGCGCGAGGGCCTGAAGACCACCGTTGGGGAGCTCGCCGCCGCGGAGGCGCTGCTGCTCGCGCCGCTCCCACCAGCGTTCCCCGCGACCCTCGCGGTCACCAGGGTTGTGAGCAGTCAGGCGCTGGTCGCGTTCCGCGGCAACCACTACTCCGTCCCACCAGGACTGGCGAGCTCGACCCTGACCATCACGCACCGCCTCGGGGAGTTGACCCTGGACGTCGCGACCGCGAGCGGCACGGTCCTGGCGCGGCACCGCCGTGAACCCGACGGCGCCGGGGTGATGGTCCGCGACACCGTCCACGTGACCGCGCTGGAGACTGCGGTCCTGGCGGCGTTCACGACCGGCAAACCGTGTCATCGCAAGGCCCGCCGACCACCGACGCCCGCCGCCCTCGCCGAAGCAGAACACCTGAGCAGCAACGGAAACCACCGGTCCCCCGACGATGAGGTCGTGGTCGACCTGCGCCGCTATGCCGACGCGGCCGAGAACCGGCGGGTCGCCCCATGACCGCCAACACGACCCGAGGGATCACCGACCCGACACCGAGCACGGCCGACCAGGCCGCGTCCTATCAGCGGCTGCGGGCGCACCTGGCCTACCTCAAGCTCCCCACCGCCGCCGAGGTCCTGCCCGAGGTCCTGGACGCCGCCCGCGTCGAGGGGCTGTCACCAACGGCACTGCTCGAGCGGCTCCTGGACGCCGAGGTCCGTGCCACCGAAGAGCGCCGGCTCACCGGACGGCTGCGGTTCGCGAGCCTGCCCGCGCCCTGGACCCTGGAGGACCTGGACTACGACGCCAGCCCCAACCTGGACCGGGCCCTGATCACCGACCTGGCGTCGCTGCGGTTCATCGAGCAGGCAGCGAACGTCCTGCTCATCGGACCACCGGGCGTCGGTAAGACCCACATCGCCGTCGGGCTCGCCCGCAAGGCCGCCGAGGCCGGCTACCGGACCTACTTCACCACCGCGGCTGACCTCGCGGCCCGCTGCCACCGCGCCGCGATCGAAGGTCGCTGGGCCACCACCATGCGGTTCTTCGCCGGCCCGACGCTCCTCGTGATCGACGAACTGGGCTACCTCCCACTCCCCGCGGACGCCGCGGCGGCACTGTTCCAGGTCGTCAGCCAACGCCACCTCAAGACCAGCATCGTCCTGACGACCAACCGAGGGATTAGCAGCTGGGGCAACGTCCTGGGCGACGAGATGGTCGCCGCCGCCATGCTCGACCGGCTCCTGGACCGCAGCGTCGTCATGCACCTCGACGGCGACAGCTACCGACTACGCAGCCACCACGCCCGCGCCAACACGCTGCGCAAGGCGGTGCACCCACGACCCTGACGCGCTACCTTCACGACCGCCCAGGGTGGGGAATTTCGATAAGCACCCCTGGGGAAATTCGCTGAGCGGCATCACTGGAGCGCTGCTCTCAGGTGGCCGTAGCTGGAGCGGCGATCACTGAACGCCTCATTGCGGACGGCTGCCTGGAGTCAGATGGTTCGGTCACCCAGTTCCAGCCATACCTGTGCCGCGGGGAAGGCAACACAGTCGTGGAGTACCGGGGCAAGCGACTTGTGGGTCAGAATCTCACCTTCCCCCTGGACCAGCCGCGCAGCGAACCGCCGACGAAGCGGTACGGCACATGGACGACGCCTGGCCCCTATGACCCCGGCCCGGACACGGACATCAACGGGTGCTTCACAGGTGAGGCCCCGCCGTTCCCGCAGCCGGACGTCAGCCCGTCGTCGTAGTTGGCCCCACCGCCTCTGAGAAGTCCCATCCTTGATGGCTATCGCGAGCCGCGCCAGGCGGCACTACCCGTGCGGGCCCGGGCTATGTCAGCCTGCTGGCATGAGGTCCGAGGCGAACACCCTGCACACGCTCTACGGGGCAATGGCCATGATCATGGCCAGCGT
>JBKKBU010000133.1:0-2802 GCA_046713755.1 Mycobacteriales bacterium | reverse complement strand
GTCCTCATCCGCTACGTCGACCCGATCCCACCCGGCACCGTCCCGGCCCCAGCCGTCATCCCCGAGGGCTCGTTGCGACCCGATCCGCCGAAGCCCGGCTCCATCACGCCGGCGCGCGCGCAGATCTCCCTGCCCGAGGGTGACAGCCGCACCGTCGACTACCAGCTCAAGCTGCCGAAGAACCCCACCCCGCTGGACGTCATGTTCCTGGTCGACGTCTCGCCGACGATGAGCAGCTACATCGAGGGCCTGCAGGAGAACATCGGGCGGATCACCACCAGCCTGGTCAAGCAGAAGATCAACGTGCAAGCAGGCGTCGCGTTCCTCACCACCGGCCCCCGCAAGGGCGACCCGCCGTATCCCGAGGTCGACCCCGCGAACAACCGGCCGAGCGACCCCTACGAGAAGCCCGAGGTCTACCAGCTGCTGCGCAAGATCGGCCCGGCGGACGCGCAGTTCCGGGCAGCCATCGGCCGCCTCGCGACCCGGAAGGTGCCCTCCACAGCCCAAATCAACAAGCCCGGCAACTTCGACGCCGCCGAAGCCCAGGTGCTGGCGCTCGAGCAGCTGGTCAGGGGTAGCGGCGTCAGTCTGCTGGAGTCGCAGGGCTCGCTGATGATCCCGGCCCGTCAGGATGCCGGTTGGCGGCAGGACCGCTTCGTCCGCAAGGTCATCGTGCACGCCACCGACCAGGCCTTCATCAACACCACCGGGGAGTGGCCGGCCGGCAGCCCGGAGACCGCCGAGGGCCAGCTCAACATCGAGGGGACCATCGCCAAGCTCAAGGAGCAGGGCATCCTGCACCTCGGCATCGACCCCGGCGGCCGGGACGCCATCGAAGACCTCACGCGGGTGTCCCGCGGCACCGGCACCGTGGCGCCTCCTGGTGGCGCGGTGTGCGACCCCGAGGCCGGGACCAGGGTCCCGGCGGGCCAGCCGCTCGTCTGCGGCCAGGCCGCAAACTTCGGCGACGCGGTCGTGTCGGTGCTGCGCAGCCTGGTGGACCTGCAGGACGTCTCCATCCGCACGACAACCGGTAGCAACGCAGTCTCCAACATCTCGGCAGCAAAGCTGAAGAGCGTCAACGTGACCACGGACAACACGCTGCGCTTCGCCGTGACGTACAGCTGCGCTTCCGTCCCGCCCGGCAAGTACCTCACGACGCTGGAGACCCGGCTACGCGGCACAAAGGTGGCCAGCACCAAGACCAACCTCACCTGCATCAAGGGCCTGGCACCGGTGATCAAGCCGATCCCCGGGATCGACCCGCCTGCCCCCCCACCGCCGCAGCCGCTCCAGCCACCAGGTGCCATCCCACCCCCGGCCCCCCCGGTCGCGCAGCCGCAGATCCAGCCGCAGGTGCAGATCCAGGTGCAGGTCAACCCGATGACAGCAGCCATGCTGGAGCAGCAGCAACAGCTGCAGCTGGCGTTGGCGCTCAACAGCACGGAAGGACCTTCCGACGAGAAGGAGCTGGCCATGGTCGACCGCCAGAGCAAGCAGGAGAGCAGCGCCCAGCTGCTCCTGTACGCGGCGATGTCGGCGGCATCGGTGGCCGGCGTCGCGCGCCTGCGCACCTCACGGGCACACGACCAGGCCGTACGCCGGGTCCGCTGACCGATCCGCCACGCCGGGGCGGCCGTGCCGGGTGCCGTGGCACCGGCCGACTAACCTGCAAGGAATGGCTGAGACAGGGCGCGTCTACGGCGGGCGGTCGGACGCCGAGCGGCGCGCGGATCGCCGTGGGCGGCTCGTGCACGCCGGGCTGGCGCTGTTCGGCACCGTCGGCTGGTCCGGCACCAGCATCGAGCGGCTGTGCCAGCTCGCTTCGGTGGCCACCCGCTCCTTCTACGAGGAGTTCCACAGCCGCGAGCAGCTGCTCCGCGCCGTCTACGACTGGATCATCGCCGACGCCGCGAAGGCGTGGATCGCTGCCGTGGCCCAGGCGCCGCTCGAGCTCGAGGCCCGCACGCTCGCCGGGATTGGCACCTACGTGCGCTACCTCACCGACGACCCGCGCCGCGCGCAGGTGGTCAGCAGCGAGGCCCGCTCCGCCGCGGTGCTGAGAGCGGACCGCGCGGCCGCGCTGCTGAGCTTCGCCGATCTGATCAGGGAAGAGACCCGGCTGCTCCCCCGGGTCCGCGACGAGCAACGCGACCGGATCCTCGGCCTGGCCTTGGCAGGCGCGGTCTCCGAGGTGCTTGCCGACTGGGTGGCAGCCGCCGAGCCGCGGCCGGCGATCGAGCCGATGGTGTCGGAGCTCACTCGGCTGTTCGTGGCAGCGCTCACGCCCCAGCAGGGGTAGCGGCCCCGCTAGTAGGGGTAGGGGATCTTGGACCCCTGCCCACCCGGAGGACACCCCTTGCAGACCTGGCCTGGCTCGCCCTACCCCCTTGGCGCGACGTACGACGGCAGCGGGACCAACTTCGCGCTGTTCTCCGAGGTCGCCACCCGGGTGGAGCTCTGCCTGTTCGACGACGCAGGCGCTGAGACGAAGCTGGACCTCCCCGAGGTGGACGCCTTCGTCTGGCACGGCTACCTGCCGAGCGTCGGCCCGGGGCAGCGCTACGGCTACCGCGTGCACGGGCCGTTCGACCCTCCGCAGGGCCATCGCTGCAACCCGGCCAAGCTGTTGCTCGATCCCTACGCCAAAGCCGTCGATGGAGCCATCGACTGGGCGCAGGCCTGCTTCTCCTACAACTGGGGCGACGAGGACTCGTTCAACACCGAGGACTCGGCCCCCCACATGAGCAAGTCCGTCGTCATCAGCCCCTACTTCGACTGGGACAACGATCGGCACCC
>JBKKBU010000132.1:0-3597 GCA_046713755.1 Mycobacteriales bacterium | reverse complement strand
TCCTGGAAGCCGGTCTCGTCCAGCGCCGGGTCGAAGGGCGTCAGCCACGAGCCGTCGGCGTTGCGCGGCCGGATCCACCTGGTCTCCGGGTCGAGCAGCCGCCGGTAGTTCGTCGAGTCCTGCAGGGCCGGCTGGGCGTCTACTCCCAGCGAGGCACCCATGAGACCGAGTGCGAAGTCCGCGACGCCGTATTCCAGGGTCGTGCCCGCACCCGAGTCCGAGGTCTGCAGGGGGACGTAGCCCAGCTGCTGCCACGAGGCTGGCCGGCGGGTGACGAGCTCGCGCATCTCGGCGTAGAGCTCGGTGATGTCCTCGGCAGGGACGTCGTCGAGGACCCCGCGGCACCAGCCGTCGACGATCATCGGGATGGCCGGGTCGCCGCTCATGTGCGAGGCGTCGATGCTCTGCTCGCCCCAGCGCGGGAGCTTGCCGCCGAGCCGCGCGTTGTCGAGCAGCGTCAGCAGCATCTCCTGGTAGCGGCCGGGCCACACTGACGCCAGCAGCTGGTTCTGCGCCTTGTAGGTGTCCCACGACGAGAAGTTGGCGTACTGCAGTCGCCCGACGGCAGTGTGCACCTGGTCGTCGAAGCCGCGGTAGCGGCCGTCGACGTCGGAGAAGACGTTGGGGTGCAGGAGTGAGTGGTAGAGCGCCGTGTAGAAGGTCCGCTGGTCCAGGATCGTCCCGCCGGTGACCTGCACCTTGGCGAGCTCGCGGTTCCAGGCGGCCCGGGCGGCGGCGCGCATCGCGTCGAAGCCGGTCGCCTCCGCGTCGAGGTTGCGACGCGCCCCGGCGGTGTCGACGAAGGAGACCCCGACGCGCACCGTGACCTCCCGCTGAGTCAGCGCGTCGAAGGAGACCCAGCCGCCGACGCCCCTGCCCGTCGCTTTCGCAGAGCCGGGCGTCAGCGTCGCGCCGGTCCAGGTGCCGTACGCCGAGAACGGTCGGCTGAAGTCCGCCTCGAAGAAGACGGGATAGCGGCCGCGGGTCCACCCCCTGACGGTGTCGGCGTCGACCACCTCGATGCCGCCGGTGTGCACGCCCTCGACCGAGCGGGTGACGTCGAGCAGCACATTGGCCTGCGGCACGGGGGGAAACGTGTAGCGCTGCATGCCGGTGTGCGTCGACGCCGTCAGCTCCACGTCGACCGCTGAGCCACTGAGCCGCACCCCGTAGAAGCCGGCCTCCGCCTTCTCGGTCGCATGGTCGTACGGCGAGGCATAGCGCAACGGGTCGCTGCTCGTCACCGGCCCCACCGTCGGCATCAGCGGGATGTCACCAGCCTTCTTCACGCCTGGTCCGGACAGGTGGATGTTGCTGAAGCCCTGGATCCGCGGGTCGTGCCAGCTGTAGCCGCTGTAGGCGACCGGGCCGCCGGTGTCCGGCGACACCTGCGTCATGCCGAACGGCGTGGCCGCCCCCGGCACCGTGAAGCCGGGCGCCCAGGTGCCCACCATCGGGTCGACGTGCTGCGCCAGATCGGGCAGCGGCGTGGGGGGCGGCGGGCTGGCGAGCACCGGCGCCGCCAGGACGGCGAGGCCGGCCGCCATCCCACCAGCGATCAGGCGGCGCATGTCAGCCCACCGTCAGGGTCGAGGTCCCGGCGGGCAGCTGGACCGTCAGGACCCCGTCGACGAGCGCGGCCGCAACGGGCACTCCGCCGACCAGGACCGTCGGCGCGGCGGCCCAGGCGCCGGCCAGCGACAAGGTCAGCGGAGCCTCTGTGGTGACAGAGCCGGTGACCGGGGCGGACGTCGTGATGGCCATCCGGGCGAGGTCGAGCTGCACCGCGCGGGCACCGGTCAGGGGGGCCGTGAAGCCGTTGACGGCGGCCGGCTTGGTGGCCGCGGGGTTGTCCAGCCAGCGCAGCCCCTGCATCGCATAGGGACCGAACTGACCGAGCGATGCGGGCCCGCCGGCCTCGGGAACGGTCAGCACCGGAGCCTTGGCCTTGGCCAACGACACGGCGTCGACCTTCGCGACACCGCGAGTCGCATCGACCGGCTGCAGGCCGCTCATCCAGTAGGCGTTGTCGAAGTCGAAGGACAGCCCGGCGTAGGGCTTGCCCTGGTCGGGGCCAGTCTCGACGGTCCGCTCGAACGGCATGGACCTCAGGTAGGTCACCCGCGCGGGGTTGCGGTCCCGGGTGAACAGCGCGGCGTAGCGCGCGCCCTCGGCCCACTCGTCATGGATCGGGTGGCTGTAGTGCTCGTAGGTGGGGAACAGGTAGTAGCGGTACTGGTAGCCGAGGGTCGCGAGCTTCTCGGCCTGGCGGGTCACACCGGAGACCGGCACCAGCTCGTCGAGGGCGCCGTGGCTGATCGCGATCGGGACGTTGCGCAGGTTCTCCAGCAGCGGGTTGGTCCACTGGTCCTTGGCGTTGCCGCCGTTGGTGCCCTGGAAGCACGGGTCGAGCTCGCAGCCGGCCCACAGCCCCTGGGTCGGCACACCCGCGTAGGGCAGGGCCGCCGCGAAGCGGTCCGGGTAGAGGATCGACAGCAGGTACGACGCCCAGCCACCCATCGAGTGACCCGTCACGTAGACGCGGTCCTCGTCGATCGCGAACGTCTTCAGCGCGTCGTCCCAGACCTGACGGAAGTCGACCTGGGCCCTTCCGACGTACCAGGTGCTGGTGCCGCGGCCACGGGGGGCGATGACCAGACCGCCGACGTCCTCGCCGAAGTCGCGCATGGTGCGCGGGGCGACGACGGCCGCGTCGTGGGTGTCGCCACCGCGCCAGTGCATCCAGTAGGTGGCACGGGTCTTTGTCTTCCCGTCGTACGACGAGGGCACGTAGACGCCGTAGGGCTGCCAGCGGCCGTCGAGGTCACCCTCGGTGCTGATCTGCTCGGTGCTCTGGAACTGTCGCTCGTGGTAGCCGGCGCCGGGCCGGAGCGCCTCGCTGCGGCCGACGGTGAGGCCGGAAAGGTCGACGTCGACGAGGAACGGGTCGATCGTGCGGTCCGAGAGGGCGAAGGCCTGACGCTTGTCGAAGCGGATGCGCACCGGCTCGGCCGGGCGGAAGGCGACGTTGGCGATGTTGACCACGTCGGCCTTGTCGCTCCGCAGGTCGACCAGCCCGCCGGCGCCGTCAGACACGCCGGCGGCGACAGCCAGCCGAAGCCCCGGCTTGTGACCCTTGGCCTTGCCCTTGCCTGGCTTGTCCTTGGCTGCCTTCTCGACGAGCGCACGCGGAATGCCGGCTTCGAGGACGTTGGCGTAGTCGCTGTCGTCGGCGGCGACGGGGAAGGCGGTGCGCTGGCCGGTGGCGAGGTTGATCGCGAGACCGCCGGTGCGCGCGATGAGCAGGGCCACATCGCCCTGCGTGGTGCGCAGTCCGCTGCCGAACGGCACGTCGTAGGCGGGGCTGCCGTCGACCGTGTCGGCGAGCACCACGACACCCGCCGACCGGTCGGCCGTCATCGTGGTGGTGCGGACGAGCAGCTGCACGGTGGTGTCGTCGGCGGCAATGCGGACCTCACGCAGGTCGGCGGCGGCGCCGTGGCCGCGGCCGTCGGTGTCGCGGGCGGCGCCGGAGGTCCCCGCCCCCACGAGGCCGCGCTCCGCGGGCGGCGCGCCCAGCGCGCCCCCCCTGTGGTA
>JBKKBU010000131.1:0-4633 GCA_046713755.1 Mycobacteriales bacterium | reverse complement strand
CTTGAGGGCCGTGCCGGGCAGGTCTGCAGTGGTCAGCGTCAACGCCATCAAGCCTGTTCTCGCCCCGTGCGGGAGGGATGAAGTGCTACCCCAGATGTCTCACATCAGCCTGACGCACAGGGGTTTGGCAAGTCCCGGCTCGTTCCCCTGCACCCCAGCACCATGCTGGCCCTCGCCGAGCATGCCTGCCTACGCGATGAGCTCCAGCCGCGACCGAAGGAAGCGAGCTTCTTCGTTTCGCTGACCCGCAAGCGGCTGAGCTACGCCGTCGTCCAGGACACGTTCCGGCAGCTCATCAACACCGCCGGCATCGGGACCGATGCGCCATCACCCCCAAGGCTCCACGACTTCAGACATACTTTTGCGGTCCGCACGCTGCTCAGTTGGTATCGCAGCGACGAGGACGTGCAGGCCAAAATCCCGTCGCTGTCGACTTACCTCGGGCAGACCCGACCGACACACGGTTGTGAGCAAAGTGTGAGCATGGGCGTCCGGCCATGGCCCGTGTCCCTCGGTCAGGAGGCGTCCGCACCCCCTGTGACCTGCGGTTTTTCGATTCGCGAGGAGTGGGGCGGGTGGGGCTCGAACCCACGACCGAGGGATTATGAGTCCCCTGCTCTAACCAGCTGAGCTACCGCCCCGACGATTGAGCCTAGAGGGAGCCAGTCGGACTCACCGGACGGACCAGCACGATCTGGCACCAACGGGCTATAGCCACGCGCGTCCGGACAACGCAGGCTGGCCCACATGTCTGCGCCTGACCCCGCCGACCCCGAGCGGGTCATCGACCTACGTGCCCCTGGTGACGAGTCGCCGGAGCGCGAGTGCCCCAGTTGCGGGGCTAGCGTGCCGCCCAGACGCCTGTTCTGCACCGACTACTGCCGTACCGCGTTGCATCGCATCCGTCGTACGGACGCCGACCTGATACGGCTGCGCGCGATGCTGGACGGGGCGTCCGACGAGGGCCAGTCCGCGTTCTACCAGCGGCAGATCGAGACGCTGGTCCGCCGCGCCGCTGCCCGGAGCAGCCGGCTCGCGGAGCACCGCTCGGCGCAGGCGATCGATCTGAATGACGACCGGAGCGACGTCAACGGGTGATCCGGCTTGGCCCGCAATGACCACAAAGAAGTCATACCTCTGCGTCATGGTGCGATCCGGACAAGACCGTCACCATCGTCGGTATGGCAACGGAGCGGCAAGCGCAGCGCACGATTGTGATCGTGGATGACCAGGCGGTCATCCGCGAGCTGTTCCGGCTGCTGTTGATCGAGGATGCCCGCTTCGCCACTCCCCTGCTGGCCAGTGACGCCGCCGCCGCGCTTGCCCTGGTGGCGGAGCACCAGCCTGACGCGCTGCTGCTCGATGTCGACCTCGGTGGGGAGGACGGCCTCGCCCTCGTGCCGTCCGTGCGCGCGCTCGCGCCGGCAACCGCGGTGGTGGTCTTCAGCTCGGCCAGTCGAGCCACGCCGGCGTTGGTGCAGGCCAGCGGAGCGGACGCATTCGTCGAGAAGGGCACCGACGTCGACCTCGTCCTGGATCTGCTGCACACCGCAACCCCGACCCGCGTGCTGGATCTGCGATCCCCGTCGGACACGCCAGCCGGCTCGCCGTCCTCCTAGCTGGGTCGCGGAGTCCGTAGCGCCGCACCGCCCACCCGCAGCGACTTCGCGCTGTACATGTCGGCATCGGCCTGCTGGAGCACCTCGGCCGGGTCCTGGCCCGGCTTCATCTCCGCAGATCCCACGGAGACACTGACGACGACAACCACCCCCCCGGTCAGGATCATCGGTTGCCGCATGGCGCCGAGCACCCGCCGACCCAGGCCCTCGTGGCTTGCGGTCGGGTGCGGCGGAGCCACGATGACGAACTCGTCCCCGCCGAGCCGGGCCACCAGATCCTCCCCGCGCACGGCAAGGGTGAGCCGACGCGCCACTTCGACGAGGACAGCATCGCCGGCGGCGTGACCGAAGCTGTCGTTGATGTTCTTGAAACCGTTGAGGTCGCAAAACAGGACCAGCGCCCCGCTGCCCGTCATCCCGTTGAGGGTCTGCAGCAGATGAGGACGGTTGGGCAGCCCGGTGAGCTCGTCCGTCAGGGACCGGGTCAGCAAGTCGTCCGCGGCCGACCGAGCGAGGCTGACGTCCACTCCCACACACACCAGTCGCACCGGGTCCTCGCTGACCACGCCAGTGGTCCACGCGATGCTTGTCCGACCGAGCCCCTCAGTGGGTAGGTCGTGCTCATGGCCAAGCGGCTGGGAGGTGCGACCGACGGCCCGCAGGATGCGTAGGAACTCGCTCGCATCCTTGGGTGGGCACAGGACGGCTGCCGCTTCCTTGCCGAGCAGGTCCTCAGCGATGAGCCCCGTCGCAGCCAACGCAGCCGGGTTGGCATCGAGCACGATGCCGGCCTGGTCGACAACGACGACGAGAGCAGCCGTACGACGAAAGACGTCCGCGGCCCATACTGCTGCTCCTGGATCCGTCAGCACACCGCCTCCTGCCTCCACGTCTCAGGGCCTAGCGTCCCAGAACGCGCACGTTGCCGTCAGCCTTCGTGATCAAAGGCTGCTATCACCTGGTTTCTGCCAGCAGCCTTGGCTCGGTAGAGCGCGGCGTCAGCCGCCTCGAGCAGGACGGTGAAGTCGCCGACCGCCCCCTGGGCAGCACCGATCGTGATGGTGATCGGGATCGTGTCCACCCCGCCGACAGCCAGTGGCGTCTCGGTCACCGCCGCCCGTAGCTGCTCGCCGAGCGCGACCACCGCAGCCTCGTCCGCATCCGGTACGACAACTACGAACTCCTCGCCGCCCCACCTCGCAACCGTCGCCCTCACGCCACAC
The DNA here is from genome assembly GCA_046713755.1 of Mycobacteriales bacterium. Lineage (GTDB taxonomy): Bacteria > Actinomycetota > Actinomycetes > Mycobacteriales > SCTD01 > JAUYQP01. The sequence continues at coordinate 1,791 of JBKKBU010000131.1, read as the reverse complement.
ACGACGCGCAGCCGAGCGGCAACGACTGCCAGCACGGCGTCACCGACGACATGGCCATGCGTGTCGTTGACGTTCTTGAAGTGGTCGAGGTCAGCGATCAGGACCCCCAGTGCTCTCCCGGCGGACAGCGTGGCCAGCTGCTGCTCGAGACCGCGTCGGTTGCTCACACCGGTCAGCGCGTCGGTGGTGCTGAGCTCCGCCAGCTCCTGCGCCCTCGATGCCAAGCCGCGCTCGCGCGCCTGACGGCGCAGCGCGGTGCTCACCCGGGCAAGCAGCTCGGCCTTGTCGCACGGCTTCTTGAGGTAGTCGTGCGCGCCGAGATCCAGCCCACGGGCCGCCTCCGTCGCACTCGTCCGAGCGGTGAGGAACAGCACGGGCAGGTGCCGGAGATCCGGATCGTCCTGCATCCGCTCCAACGTCGCCATGCCGTCCAACACGGGCATGTCGACGTCGAGGAGCATCAGGTCCGGGCGCAGCGCCCGGCAGGCCGCGAGTCCCACCTCACCGTCCGGCGCCTCGCTGACCCGGTAGCCGGCCTCCTCCAGGTCGCGACGCAGGATCCGGCGGATGGTGCTGGAGTCGTCGACGATGAGGATGGTCGCGACGCGGACCCGGTCAGCGCCCCGGCGATCGGACCCGTGTGGATCGGTCACGTCTCCCCGTCCGCCTGACCCTGAAGCAGGGTCACCACCAACAGCGAACCGGCACACCGGAACGGCACCGCCGCTACCGCTTGCGTGCCGACCACAGTGATGGCGTAGTCCGCGCCCAGCGCGACTGTGGGCAGCGAGATGCGGGACGGCTCCGGGAGCAGTGCCTTGATGTTCCCGGCAAGCATGTTGGTCAACTCGCCGATCGTGTCGCGCACCTCGTCGGGATTGGGAGCGGAGGCGTCGTACAACTCCCCCGCCAGTTGTCCAGCTAGCTCCTCACTGCACTGCAGCATGACCGCCCCGTGCCAGGCACCGTCGATCTGGACGCATCCCGTCACGAGCGAGCCATCAGCCAGCACTCCCCCGGGCTCACTGTCGAGCGGCAGCGAGAACAACGTCTCCCAGATGCTCGCCGCGATCTCCTTGATGTCTTCGTCCACTGCCGTCACCGCTGTCCTCCGTCGGGTCCTGCCGGTCGGTAGAACGAGGTGCGTCCCACCTGTGTGCGCTCCCAGGTGTCATCCAACCCGTAGGTCGTCTCGGACCCCCCGAGGAACAGCACACCACCCGGGGCCAGCACGCGCGCCGCCTGGGTCAGGACGGCGCGCTTTGCTGGGGCATCGAAGTAGATCAGGACGTTGCGCAGCAGCACGACGTCCATCTTCGGCAGGCTCGGCCACTGCCGTGCCAAGTTGAGCTGCCGGAACTCCACCCGCTTGCGGATGTCGTCCTTGACCTGCCATCCGGCACCGTGGCGCTGGAAGTGCCGGATGAGCAAGGGAGCAGGCAGCCCGCGGTTGACCTCCAGCTGACTGAAGACGCCCGCTGACGCCCGCGCGAGGACGTCCCGTGACAGGTCAGTGGCCAAAATCGATACTTGCGCGGCCGGGAAGTGATCCGCCGCCAGCATCGCCAGGCTGTAGGCCTCCTGACCGGTGGACGCCGCAGCTGACCACAGGGTCAGTCGGCCACCGTGGACCCGCAATGCCTCGGGGAACACGACGTCGCGCAGCGCGTCGTACGGGTGGATGTCGCGGAAGAACGACGTCTCGTTCGTGGTCATGGCCTCGACCACGTCGTCACGCAACGCGGACGAGGCCGTCCGCAGCCGGCCGATCAGCTCGCCAACCGTGTCGTA
>JBKKBU010000130.1:0-6431 GCA_046713755.1 Mycobacteriales bacterium | reverse complement strand
GGGGGCCCGGGCGGCGCGCCGCCCCACGACCGCGGGGTGCGCGTCCAGTCCTGCCACCCTCGCAGCCGGTCCGTCAGCCCCGGTAGTCGCGGGTCAGCCCCACGGTGAGGCCCGGTCCGGGCAGCGTCGCGAACCGCGGTGCCACCCGCGCGCTGCCCGACTGCGCCGCGAAGGACCGCGCCCCCGCCGCCGGGCCGGGCCCCCCCGGTGGGGCGCCCCCGCGACTACCGGGGCTGACGGACCGGCCGCGAGGGTGGCAGGACTGGACGCGCACCCCGCGGTCGTGGCGCTGCGCGCCGACCGGGCCCGAGCGCTCGTCGCGCTGGACTACGACGGGACCTTGGCGCCGGTGGTGTCCGATCCGGCCGCTGCGGTCGCGGTCCCGGGCACCGCGGCGGTGCTGACGGCACTCGGGACCCGCATCGCGATAGTGACGGGTCGGCCCGCGGAGGTGGCTGTCGAGCTGGGCTCGCTGACCGGCGTACCAGGGTTGGTGGTCCTGGGTCACTACGGCGCCGCGCGATGGGCGGCGGGTGAGCTGACGGCCGCTGCCGCGCACCCTGGCGTAGCGATCGCGCGGGACGTGCTCCGCGAGCTGCCGGAAGGCGCCTGGCTGGAAGACAAGGGGCTGGCGCTCGTCGTGCACACGCGGCCGGCCGCCGACCCGGCCGGACTGCTCGAGCGGCTGCGTCCGATGGTCGCGGAGGTGGCCGCCGCCGCCGGGCTTGAGCTGCACGACGGGCGGCTGGTGCTGGAGCTACGGCCGCCCGGATTCGACAAGGGCGCCGCGCTGCGCACCCTGCTCGACCCGCCGCCGTCGGCGCTGGTCTATGCCGGGGACGACGTCGGTGACCTGCCGGCGTTCGAGGCGGCACGGGCCTGGGGCGGGCCGGCCCTGCTGGTGTGCAGCAGCTCCGTCGAGGGACCGCAGGCCCTGCGCGAGCAGGCCGATGTGGTCGTCGACGGACCAGCCGGCGTGCTCCGACTCCTCGGGTCCCTGTAGGCCTTCGCGCGTGCACACCTACCCACCCGCCGCGGGCAGCCGGCCTCAGCGCTGGGCGCGGCGCTCGGCGTAGGAGGCGAGCGCGGCGACCTGCGCCGGGTCGAGGGACGGGCGGACGGCGGCGAGGGCGCTCGCCAGGTGCTCGAGGGTGACCGTCGCGGCCTGCATGGACTCGCGCATCGCGGTGAGGGCCGCCTCGCGGACCAGCGCCGCGCAGTCGGCCGCGGAGTAGCCCTCGGTCTGGGCTCCCAGGATGGCGAGATCCACGTCGGGGGCGAGCGGCACCTTCTTGGAGGTCGCCCGCAGGATGGCGGTGCGGGCCTCCGCGTCGGGCGGGGGCACGAACACCAGGCGCTCCAAGCGGCCGGGCCGCAGCAGCGCCGGGTCGATGAGGTCGGGCCGGTTGGTCGCGCCGATCACGACGACGTTGTTCAGCGATTCCACCCCGTCGAGCTCGGTGAGCAGGGCCGCAACGACCCGATCGGTCGTGCCGCCATCGGTGGACTGGCCGCGCGTGGGAGCGAGCGCGTCGATCTCGTCGAGGAAGATCAGCGTCGGTGCCGCTTCCCGGGCCCGCCGGAACAGCTCGCGGACCGAGGCCTCGGACTCGCCCACCCACTTGGACAGCACCTCGGCGCCCTTGACCGACAGCACGTTGACCTGCCCGCTGCCGGCGATCGCCTTGACCAGGAAGGTCTTTCCGCAACCGGGTGGTCCGTAGAGCAGCACACCCCGCGGGGCGGAGACGCCCAGCCGGGAGAAGGTGTCGGGGAACTGCAACGGCCACAGCACCGCTTCGGTGAGTGCGGCCTTGACGGTCTCCATGTCGCCGACGTCGTCGAGGGTCAGCGAGCCGAGGTCCAGCGACGTCCCCTCCATCGAGGTCGGTCGCACGACATCGAGCGCGGCCGAGAGGTCGGCCGCCGACACGACGGGGTGCTCGGCGTCACGTTGGCGCGCGGCGGCCTGCAGGGCGGCGTTCTTGACCAGCGCCAGCACGTCGGCGGCCACGAATCCGGGGGTCAGTCCGGCCACGTCGGCGAGCGATACGTCGGCGTCGAGCGGTACCGACCGGGTGGCGTGCTCGAGCAGTCGCTGCCGCTGCGCCTTGTCCGGCAGGGGGACCGAGAGCTCGTGGTCGAGCGTGCCGGGAGCGCGCAGCTCGGTGGCGACCGCCTCTGGTCGCGCCGTCGTGCACACGATGGCCACCCGACCATCCCGGATCACGTCGCGGACGGCCGTGAGGAACGTCGGCAGGAGGGGCGAGCCCGCCCGGGGAGCCAGTGCCTCGACGTCCTCGATGAGGACGACCGCTGGTGCCGTGTGGGCGGCATCCGACAACAGGGTCGTGACCTCCTTGACGGCGGCGTTGGGCTCGAGCGAGGCCAGCGCCGGAGCCCACACGCGCAACAAGCGGGCACCGACGGCGGCCGCCACGGCCTCGACCAGGGCGGCCTTGCCTGATCCGGCGGTGCCGGTGATGAGCACCCCCATCGTCGGCGGCGTGCCCAGCTTGGCGAGCAGGTCCCGGTGGTGGAAGCCGAGGTCCAGCCACTCCGTCAGTGCCTTGATCTGGCTCTCCAGGCCTGGCAGGTCCTCGACCCGGTGCGGCACGGGGATGGGCGGCATCGCGAAGGGCCGACCGGTCGCGGCGGGTGCGGGCGCCCACTCCGGTGCGGCGGGCCGGGTCGCTCGCGGGACCGCAGCCAGCGGATCGACCCAGGACGAGCCCGGCAGCGATCCGACCGTGGACGGGCCACCCTCCCAGCGCACGGCGGTCCCGGCGCCGACCAGGACCGGGCCCGGCGGGTAGACCTCGAGGACCGACAGCCGGGTCGAGTGCTGCGCGTAGTGCAGCCGGTTGCGCAGGCTCTTGCTCGTCTCGAGCAGGTCCGGCGAGGCGATCTGCGCCATCTCCTGCGGCAGCAGCATGACGGCGTCGCCGGTGGTGAGCGCCTTGCCGTGCAGGGCGGATCGCAGCAAGGCAGGGTCGACGACCGCCATGACCTCCGGTGGGCCGGCGACGACCACGGTCGCGGCCGGCAGGATCGCGGCGAGCTCCACCTGGACGGCGCTGCCGTCCGGGACGCCGAGGTTGGCCAGCATCAGCTCGTCGCACAGCAGGACGTCCGAGGGCGTGCCGTCCGGGGCGGTCGCGATCAGCGCGCCGGTCCGCCGCGCACCACTCAGCACGACGAGGTCCAGGTGCCGGGCCCCGAGGAGCGAGAGGGCCTGGGCGGAGGCCCGCACGATGCCGCGGGAGCGCTCGTGGCCGGCGAGGCGCTGGGCGGCGGTGAGGGTCAGCACCAGCGGAGCGTAGGCCGAGGGCTCCCGGATTCAGGCGAGCGCGTCCAGCTGGGCCTGCAGCCACGCCGCCGGGGGCAGCGCGGTGGCCAAAGCGGCGAGGCGGGCGGACGCGGCGGCGCGCTCCGAGACGGACTGCAGCAACGCGGTGTGCAGGGCCTCGGCGGTCTGGCTGACGTCGAAGGGATTCACCAGCAGGGCGTCGGCTCCGAGCTCGTCGGCGGCACCAGCCTCGCGGGACAGCACCAGGGTCAGACCGCGCTCCGACAGCACGGGCCCCTCCTTCGCGACCAGGTTCATGCCGTCCCGGACCGGGTTGACCAGCAGCACATCGGCGAGCGTGTAGGCGGCGAGCGACCGGGCGTAGTCGTCGCGGACCTCGAGGTGCACCGGCTGCCACGACGAGTCGCCGAACTCCTCGTTGACCTCCCGGGCCACGCGCTGCACCGCGCCGGTGTACTCGCGGTACTCCGGCAGGTCGTGCCGCGACGGGTAAGCGAAGGCGACGTGCACGACCTGCCGGTGGTGCTCGGGCCAGCGGCGCAGCATCTCCCGATAGGCCTCGAGCCCCCGGACGATGTTCTTCGACAGCTCGGTCCGATCGATCCGCAGCACCAACTGGCGGTCGCCCACCACCTCCCGCAGAAGTGCCTGCCGGGCGGCCACATCTGGCTGACCGACCCGCTCGCGGAGCGCGTCCGCATCCACTCCGAGCGGGTGCACCCGCACCCGGGTCGTCCGGCCGTCGTGGTGAACGGCAGATCCGTCGTACGCCGCTCCCAGGACGTCGACGCAGCACCTGCCGAAGGCGTCGGCCCAGCGCAGGGAGTGGAAGCCCACGCTGTCGGCGCCGAGCAGGCCCACGAGCAGCTCACGACAGATCTCGTCGGGGAGCAGGCGGAAGTACTCCGGTGGCGCCCATGGGGTGTGGCTGAAGTGACCGATCCGCAGGTCGGGTCGCAGGGTGCGCAGCTGCTGCGGCACCAGCGACAGGTGGTAGTCCTGCACCAGCACGGTCGCGCCCGGCTCGGCCTCCTGCGCAAGCGCGTCAGCGAACGACGAGCAGTACGCCGTGTAGGCGGCCCACTCCCGGCGGGTGCGGGCATCGAAGGCCGGGGCGGTCGGGGTGGCCCAGAGCAGGTGGTGGGCGAACCACAGCACGGAGTTGGCGATGCCGTTGTAGGCCCGCTCGAAGACCACCGGGTCGATGTCAAGGACCCGGGTCGGGATCGGGCCGTCGAGGGCGATGCCCACGTGCAGCGCCCGGCGGTCCGCGTCGGACAGCGCGGCGCACACCCAGAGCGCTCCGTCCGGTGCGCTGGCCAACGCACTGACCAGCCCGCCGCCGCCGCGCCGCTGCTCGAGCCGGCCGTCGGTGCCTTCGACGAAGGACGCCGGCCCGCGGTTGGAGGCGAGGAGCAGGCGGGCGGGCACGCCCCGACCGTATCGACCTTGCCGAACGCAGTTAGAGTGGTCCCCACAACTGAACACGCAGTGCTCATCCCGAGGGGCAGAGGGACACGGCCCGACGAAGCCCCGGCAACCAGAGCGCAGGTCCTCCGACGAGGTGGCCTCCCGCGCTCCAGGTGCCAACTCCGTCCCACGGACCGCGAGGTCGCGTGGGGAAGATGAGGAGAGGCCTCTACCGATGACGATCACCACCCCTGCTGCGTTCGCGGCGTCCCCAGCGATCGGCTTGAGCTGTCGTGAGTGCGGCCACCAGGTCCCGCTCAGCCCCGTCCACGTGTGCGACCAGTGCTTCGCGCCGCTGGAAGTGGCGTACGACGAAGACCGGTTGCGGCTCGTCACCCGCGAGAACATCGAGGCGGGACCGCAGTCGATCTGGCGCTACGCCGGGCTGCTGCCCGCTGGCCAGGACCTCGAGACCCGCGTCGACCTCGGCGCCGGCATGACCCGCTTGCGCCCGGCCCCCAACCTGGCCCGCGCCCTTGGCATGCGGTCGCTCTACGTCAAGGACGACAGCGGCAACCCGACGCACTCCTTCAAGGACCGCGTCGTGTCGGTCGCGCTGGCGGCCGCTCGGGCCTTCGGCTACACGACGGTGTCCTGCGCCTCCACGGGCAACCTCGCCAACTCGGTGGCCGCCCACGCGGCCCACGTCGGGCTGCGCTCGGTGGTCTTCATCCCGTCCGACCTCGAGCAGGGCAAGGTCGTCCAGACCGCGGTCTACGGTCAGACGCTGATCGCCGTCGACGGCTCCTACGACGACGTCAACCGGCTGTGCTCGGAGATCGCCGAGAACGAGGACTGGGCGTTCGTCAACGTCAACGTCCGGCCCTACTACGCCGAGGGGTCCAAGACGCTCGGCTACGAGGTCGCGGAGCAGCTCGGCTGGCGGCTGCCCGAGCAGGTGATCATCCCGATGGCGTCCGGCTCGTTGCTCACCAAGGTGGACAAGGCCTTCGGTGAGCTCGGCAAGCTCGGCCTGGTCGAGCCGACGCCGTACCGCGTGTTCGGGGCCCAGGCCACCGGCTGCTCACCGATCGCGACGGCCTTCGAGAACGGCTGGGACAGCGTCAAGCCGGTGAAGCCCGCGACCATCGCCAAGTCGCTCGCCATCGGCAACCCGGCCGACGGGCCCTACGCGCTCGACACCGTCCGCCGCACCGGCGGGTCGATGGGCCACGTCTCCGACGCCGAGATCGTCGAGGGGATCAGGTTGCTCGCCGAGACCGAAGGCGTCTTCGCCGAGACCGCCGGCGGTGTCACGGTGGCCACCCTGCGCCAGCTGCTGGCCGCCGGCGCGGTCGACCCCGACGCCGAGACGGTGCTCTACAACACCGGTGACGGCCTCAAGACCATCGAGGCCACCGCGCTGACCTCGATCCCGACGGCCACGATCGCGGCGTCGTACAACGCCTTTGTCACGACTGGTCTCGCCTGAGGCTTGCGGACGACCCCCGCCTGCGGGGACGAGGCGGCGAGGGCCGTCACGCGGAAGCGTTCGCGCGATCGAGGGCTCCGGTTCATGGTCGCCGTCTTGCACTCTCGGGGTGAGAGTGCTAACAAGGACGTAGCACTCTCATGTGTTGAGTGCCAGACCACCTCCGACGAGGGCCGGCCATCCGACCCGAACCGTCGCGGGCGCCGGAGTGGTCAACGC
>JBKKBU010000129.1:0-2615 GCA_046713755.1 Mycobacteriales bacterium | reverse complement strand
CGGTAGCGGAGTGGAAGGCCGGGCTGACCCTGCAGGCGAGCGTGCTCGCCCAGGCCCGACACGACCAGGTCGAGATCCGCAAGGCCACCCTCGGTGACGCGCTCGTGCGCCTGGCCGCCCGGGCCCTCGACGCCTCTTCGCCCGTGCCCATCCCGAAGGACCGGCTCGTCCTGCATGTCGATCCGTTGTCCGGCTGGGCCCGCACCGCGGACGGCGAGCTGCTCCCGCCCGGTCTGCTGCCGCGTCCCCGCACCGCAGTGGCACCTGCACTGGCGGGCCAGCAGCTGCTGCCAGCCGTGGTCGGACCCGAGCTCGACGACCGCACCGCACACGACCGCGGGCGCACCAGCCGCGACGTCAACGGCCGGCTCCGGCGTGCGCTCGGCGTCATCGACGGCGAGCGCTGCCGCTTCCCCGGCTGCCCCCGCAACACCAACCTGCACGCCCACCACGTCGTTTACTGGTCCGCCGGCGGACCGACCGACCTCGCCAACTTGGTCCTGGTCTGCTCGCGGCACCACACGCTCATCCATGCCGAGGGCTTCCAGCTCGTCCTCGATCCCGACCGCACCCTGACCGTCCGGACCAAGGGCGACATTCCGGTGCCGCACCACCCGCCGCCCGTGTGGGGTGAGGCCACCCTGCTCGACCCCACCCACGACATCGACGAGAACCGCCTCCCACCGCAGTGGCACGGCGAGCCCCTCGACCTGTCCTACGTCACCATGGTCCTGCTCCAGCACTCCGGCTGAGGCACGATGCTGGCGTGGAGGAGCGCCGGTGGTGGGTCGTGGCCACCGGCGTCCTGCTGCGGCTCTGGCTCGGGGCCCTGGTCGTGCTGGTCGTCGTCCGGCTGCTCGGGATAGAGCGAGGCCCCGCCTTGATCCTGCTGGTGGGGGCCTTGCCGCTCAGCCTGCTTCCGGCGTACGCCTTCCTGGTTGTTTTCCTGCTTCGCCGCCGGTGGTGGACCGCCGGCGTCGCGGCGCTGGTCGTCGTGGCGCACGTCGCTGTGGTGGCGCCGGCGCTGACGGCGGCTCGGGTCGCTTCCGCCGGCACCGCGATGCGCGTCGTCACCGCCAACCTTTACGTCCTCAACGTCGAGAACGAAGCGGCCGGTCGGGTGCTGCGCGACCTGCGGCCCGACGTCCTCGTCGTCCCCGAGCTCGACGCCGATGGGCTGGCCGGGCTGCGCGCCTCCGGCTTGCTCGATGACCTGCTCTACTCCGTCGTCAGCTTCGACCTCCGCAGCGAAACCGTGGGGATGTTCAGTCGCCTGCCGCTTCGCGACATCGTCGTACGCCGGATCGGCGGGCGTGCCCTGCCGCGGGCCACCGTGACGGTGGGTGGCGTCGACATCCGGCTGGTCGGGCATCACCCACTGCCACCGGTGCAGGGACTGGAGCGGTTGTGGCGCGAGGCACTGAGCGACCTCGCGGCGGAGGCGGGAGACATCGAGCTGCCGGTTGTCGTCGCGGGTGACCTCAACGCCGACCGCGACCACGCGCTCTTCCGGCGCCTGCTCGCGACGGGCCTGCGCGACGCGCATGACGAGCGGGGGAGGGGGCTGGCGCGGACCTGGCCGGAGCGGTTGCCGCTCCTGCAGCTCGATCACGTGCTCGTCCGCGGCGGCATCGGGGTCGCCAACATCCGCGAGGTGCGGATCCCCGGCAGTGACCACCTGGCCGTCGTGGCCGACCTGCTGGTTCAGCCCCGGTCGTAGGGCGTGGTCCCGACCAACGGCGCGCGGTCGTTGCTCGTGCTGTTGCCGGTGACGGCGTTGGTGCCGTCGCCGCTGGTCCAGTCGGCGAACGCCTTGAACTGGCCGTCGCGTCGACCGCCGACGGCGCTCCACGGGACGGTGAAGACCAGGGTCGCACCACCGAGGGCGAAGCGACCGGGATAGCGGACGAAGCCCTTCGGCGTTGACAGGTAGGCGAACCAGCCGTCGGGTCCGCCGTCGGCGAACAGCTGGTAGTCCGACTCGAACTCGCCGGCCTTGTCGTAGAGGTCCACGCCGATCCCGATCGCCTCCGTGGCGCCAGGGGTGCCGGGCAAGAAGCCGCCCATGGTGACGGTCGCGCGGATCCGGGTGCCGTCGTCCTCGAGCAGCACCTGCTGCACGTCGGCGTACGCCGGCCCGTCGCTGCCGTGGTCGCCGCTGAGATCGGTCAGCGTGCCGACCGCGCGGTAAGGACCCTCACCTGGCGGCGCGGGCGCGGGGGTGGTGTCGCCCGTGGCGGTCGGTGCGGGGCGGGGCGATGTGCCCGGTCCCGTCGTCGAGGTGGCGTTCGCGGTGGGGATCGCGGTTGAACCGTCGGTCGGGGCGGTCGATGACCGGACCGTGCCGGCGGTGGGCAGGGCCTCGGGTCGGACCGCCAGCTCGCGGCGCGGAGTGCCGCTCGGCTCCTCGGCGTCGCCGATCGCGCACCCGCTGAGCAGCACGGCCACGACCACCACAACCGAAGGGCCGGCGGGAGATCCCCACCGGCCCTTCGGACTACGTCTCACGCGGAGAGACGCTAGCTCTTCCAGTCAGCCCCGCCGCGCATGTCGTGCGGGACCGCGATCACGAAAGGCGCCTGGCCGTTGGTGCCGGACTGGCAGGTCTTCGAGCC
>JBKKBU010000128.1:0-2863 GCA_046713755.1 Mycobacteriales bacterium | reverse complement strand
CTACGCCGGCTGCGCGGCGAGGGGGCCGCCGACGCGCCGACCGCGGTCGACCGCGGTGCCGTCGGTCGCCTCGCGAGCCGCCGCCGCGCTGGGCTGCTGACCGGGGCGGCGTCGGTCGTGGCCGTGTGCGGTCTCGCGGCGGCTTTGGCCCTCCAGCCGTCGTCGACGACCGACACCCTTGAGCCGGCGCCGCAGGCCGCCGAGCCCTCTGCCTCCCCGACGCCGACAGCCTCGGCCACTCCCGCGCCGCCGCTCGAGCCCAGTGCCACGCCGACGCCCGCGGCCACGCCCTCTGCGCCGTCCGCACCCGAGCCGAGTGCGACGCCCGTCCCCTCAGGACCCGCCATACCGGTAGGCCCTGGGACCTTCTACGCCGCGGACGGCTCGCGGATCGGCGCCTACCGGACGTCGGACGGCGCACGAACCATGTGGCTCTCGACGGAGCGCAAGGGATACGGCGCCGTCAACCTCGCGCTGTGGGACGACGCCGTGCTCTACGGGCTCGGCAATGGCGAGACCCAGCGTGTCTACGCGATCGGACGGCCGCCTCGAGGTGACAACGGGCCCGGGTCGCTCAGCGATCCGGGCGGCTTCTGGCCGGTCGTCCTGCCGGACGGGTCGCGCTACGCGTTCCTCGCCTCGGGCGACGACGCCGCCTACACGCCGCGCAGTCCGGACGACCTGCGGCTGGTGCTGACCCAAGAGACCGGCGGTGTCCAGGCCGTCAGCGTGGCCACCGGCAACGTGATGGGCGGCCTGGCCTTTGCGTCGCGCGACCGGTTGGTGCTGGCGGTGGACCCCAGCGGTGGCAAGCCGGAGATGGGGCTGCAGCTCTACGACTTCCAGTCCGACGAGGCCGACCTCGGATCTCGGTCTCCCGACGAGCGCTTCCTCCCCGCCCCCACCGGCTGCTCGTGGAGCCTGCCCACCGCGACCCCGACCGCCGACCAGGTCCTGGTCCTGCAGCAGTGCACTCGCGAGGACGGCGGCGACTCGGACGCCGTGGTCGTCGACGTCACGACGGGCACGGTCGTCGCCGAATTCGGCACGGTCCGCCGCGCAGGCCCCGGCCAGGTGGACTCGCTCGACCTCGACCGCACCGGCAAGCACCTCATCGCGCAGATCCACGACGGCGGCCTGCCTCCGACTCCCGGGAGCAGCACCGGCAGCGAGCCCCCAGGCCCGGTTCTCACGTCCCGCTCGCTGCCCGGCGGGCGGACCATCACCACGACCAACTCACTGGTCTCCCCCGTCTGGGACTGATCCCGACCGGCTGCCAACCGGACGGGCGGCAGACTCGTCCTCGATGACGAGGAGGGTGCCGGTGAAGCAGGAGCAGGACGAGGCGTTCAGCGCGTTCGTCGCTGCCCGCTCGCGGCACCTGCTGCAGGCCGCTTACCTCCTCACGGGCGACCGGCACAGGGCCGAGGACCTGCTGCAGACCGCGCTCACCCGCGCGTACCTGCGATGGGACCGCATCGTCGACGAGGACCCGGAGGGCTACGTGCGCCGCACCATGGTCAACGCCCACATCGACTGGTGGCGCCGCAAGCCCTGGCGCGAGGAGAGCACCGAGGTGCTGCCCGACGTGCTGGTCGCCGACGCCACCTCGTCGTACGACGTCCGAGCGGTGCTGCTCACCGCCCTTGCCACCCTGTCGCGTCGCCAGCGCGCCGTGATGGTGCTGCGCTACTTCGAGGACATGTCGGAGGCCGAGATCGCGCGCACCCTCGGCTGCTCGGCCGGCACCGTCAAGAGCGCCGCCTCACGCGCGACCGCGAAGCTGCGCGAGGCCCTGCCACAGGAGGCGATGTCGTGGACCTGAAGGAGCTCATGCAGTCGCCGTCGTTGGCCCTGGAGCCGCCGCCGACCCTGGACAGCGTCGTACGACGAGAAGCGCGCGCGCTCCGCCGGCGGCGGCGCTCCGTGGCCGCGGCGCTCGCCGTGATCGGTTTCGCCGGTGCAGTGGTGGTGGTGCCGGGGCTGGTCTCCCGCAATGAACCGGCTCAGGTCGCCGGCGCACCGCAGGTGGAGGGGTCCACGTCGACGGTGATGCTGCTCGCCGAGATCAACGGCGCGGAAGTGGTGACTTACTGGATGGGTTCCGCCTGGTGCACCGGGGTCAGCCGCGTGACGACGACACACCTCTGCACCCGTCGGACGGGGCCGGGGGTCGACAACTTCCTGGCGTTGTCCGGGCCGGACAGCGACTCCCTGCGCGTCGACGACCGGCAGCTCTCGGCCGGCCTCATCGACGATGACGTCGCGAGGGTCGATGCGTGGCTGACCGACAGCCCCGACACTGTGGTGGATGAGCGGGCCGACTACGACGTCGTCGCCACCACGATCCGGCGGGCTGAAGGCTTCCCGAAGGGCGTGTGGTGGCTCGAGGTTCCCAGCGGCAAGTACCCCTCAGCACTGGTCGCCTACGACGCCTCAGGTCGCGAGCTGGAGCGCAGCCCGTCGGGGTGACGGCCCGGTCACGCGACCGGCACACTAGGCGGATGGGTGACGATCGCTATCGGATCAAGGCCGACCAGCTCGACGACTACGCCGGGCACCCGGAAGGCGTCGACCTGACGACCGAGCACGACGTCACGCCGCCTTCGGAGGGTCCCGTGGTGGTCACACGCACGACCCTGAAAACAGGGCTGACCCACCGCGAGATGCTGGTGACGACGCCGCAGGCCCGCGAACGCTCGCCGCTGCCCATTCTCACGTACCGAGGCATCGCCACGGCCGTTTTTGTCCTCGTGGCGGCCGCCTGGATCTGGGTGTTCGTCAGGGGGTGAAGTCGACGGTGACCGGGGCGCGGACCTCGGGGTCCTCGACCTCGAAGTACTCCGCCTTCTCGAAGCCGAAC
>JBKKBU010000127.1:0-6528 GCA_046713755.1 Mycobacteriales bacterium | reverse complement strand
TTCGACGAGGTGCCGCTGAGCTGGCCGTCGAGAGCCCCCGCCTTAACCGACGAGAGGGTGCCTGACACCCAGGTGGAACCGTCCGTGTCGTCCAGCGCGAGCTCGAGGGTCACGGCTTCGGGAGCGTCCAGAGCGAGAGCGACGCCGAAGGCCTTCTCCGGAGCGGTGGCACCCGTGGCGATGGTGAACGTCGCGGGCAGCGATTGCCCGTCGCGCTCGTCGTACCGCGCGGAGCGCAGTCGCGGCAGGGTGAGCACCAAGAGGCTCCCCACCGGCGCACCGGGGAGGTCGTCGACACCACCGACCAGCACGCGCGGGCGGTTGACCCAGCGGACGCCAATGGGTGTGCTGAACGTGTCTCCCTCGGTCGGCGAGGGGCGGTCGTCCACGACTCGCAGGTGCGCGCTGCCGATGGCCTCGACCGACGCCGGAACATCGACGTGAGCAACGAGCCCCAGGTTCGGGGTCGTGTCGAGCAGGAATGCCAGGAGCGGACCGGCCGAAACGTTCGACGGGTCGCTGGCAGTCTTCGGGATGTCGACGACCACTACCTGCGCACGGTTGAACGGCACGAACTGTCCGGGCTTGGGCGCGATCAGGCCGGTGTTGCGCACCGTGACCTCGACCTGCGCGACGCGCTCGCTCCCGCCGTACTCGATGTCGACCCCGGGGGTGGATCGGTTGATGCCCACCGCGACCCCGCGTGGCACCTTCTCCACGGAGCCGGCGACGGACAGGAACGGAGCCAGCGCCTGGGAGTAGTAGTTGAGGTCGACGGTGCCTTTGACCCGTGTCACCGGCGCGGCGGCCAGCCACTCGATATCCGTGCGCGCGGTGACGCCGTTGTTCGCGCCGCTGATGCGGACGTCACCCGGTAGGTCCGTCACGGAGAGGTCCAGCGTGAGCTGGTCCTTTCCCAGCGCGGGAGCGTTCGGCGGTGCCTTTTGGACTACTCGCATTGAGCTCACCGACGCCGCCGCAGTCCAGTGGGCCGACCCCGACCAGGAGGCACTTGCGTCCTGGAGGGTGGCGAGGTCGGGCAGCTGCGCGCTGATGGTGACTTCGGCCGGCAGGAGGTCGGCCGTGACGACCGTGGAGCCCAGGTCGTCGTCGAGCACCGTGAGCCTCGCGGGTGCGGCCGCAGACGCGAGGTAGTGGATGTCGGCGGTCGTGACGGTCTGGGTCGTCGTGACTGGACGTGGCTGGACCTTCACCGTGAGGGTCTGCAGCTCACCGAGAGCAGCCTTCCGCGGCCCTGCCGTGCCTTCGACGTACAGCTGCTGGGATGTGCCCGGCGACAGCAAAGCGGGCACCGCGATGGTCGGAGCTGCTGCCACCGCGAGGTGACCGAGGGCGTCCAGCTGGTCGAGCTGGTCGAGCAATCGCACGTCGACGAACGTGTCGTCATGGTGGTTGGGATCCCACTGGCCGAGCATCACGATGGCTTGGCGCGGGACGTCGGTCACGACGAGGTGGGCGCTGGCATTCGGGGTAGGAGTTCCCCCGGCTGGCAGCGGGCTGACCGGCGACGACTGAGACACCGTCGTGAGGTCGAGGCTCGCGAGTCGGCCGCCCGCCGTGTAGTGCATCGCGGGTTGCGCCAGCGCAGGGTCCGGTGAGGTGCCGGGGAAGGCGATGTCAGGCATCGTGGTGAGTCGCGCCTGGATCGTTCGCGGTAGGCCGCCGGCTTTGGCCAGGATGGTGCTGGTTCGGTGTTCCAGCCCCTGACGGACGGCCGGGTCCTTGCTGTACAGATCGATCTTGGCGGTGAACACGTCGCTCGCCGACCAGTCGATCGTCGTCGTGGACGGCTGGGCGCTTGCGGAGCCGTCCACCTGGTCGACCGAGACGGTCCAGGTCGAGCTGCCCAGCGGCGTCACCAGGTCCGGTCGGGTGAGTACGGCCGTGACGTCGGTCATGCTAGGGACCGCGTTGTTGGTCAGGGCCGGCTTGCCGGGATCTGCGGCGGGGGCCTGCGCGTTCACGGTGCCGCTCCCGCTGGGCGGCAGCGGCAAGCCCGCGAGGCTCAGACCGTGGGCTGCCAGCGCCGCGGTCGCGGTGCTGAGGTCGAGGAGAGTCAGGTTGACGCCGGCAGACACGGGTCCGGTGGGGAGGTCGGCGCGTCCCAGTCGGAGCATCAACGAGGTGTTGGTGTTGACGGTGTCGATCTTGGCGGTGATGGCGGTGTGGGTCGACGACAGCAGGGAGCTGGCCGGGGTCGTGACGCGGATGGTCAGCGAGGTGGGCAGGGCCTCGGTGTCGGCCAGCACGCCGACGTACGCCCAGCTGGGTGTCGTCGTACCGACGTTGAGGAAGACCGTGAGGTCGACGTGCTGTGCTCCCGCCCCCTGGAAGCGGATGGTGGCACCTACCTGCTCGTTGCCGGCGAACACGAGGTTGAGCGTGACCTGGACGTTCTGACCGCCCGCGGAGATCGTCTGCGTCGTCTCGGGGACGAGGACGTACCAAGCGTCCGGACCGGTGCTCGGGCTGAGCGGGCGCGCCCTCAACAGCAGCCGCCCCACCTGCTGCAAGGTCCACATGGTCGGCTGGTCGAGTGCCCCGAGGATCTCCGACGTCATGTGCAGCACCGTCCGTAGTGGAAGCGCCCACTTCAGCGCAAAGCACAGGACAAAACTGTCGGGTCGGTGACATCTGGGGCTGCTGAGCAGCATCGCTGAACCTCACACACCGGGCATCGGCCCCGTGCTCGGCTCTGCGTACGATCGCGCGGATGACTGTCGAGGGAGCGGTGGGCTGGTGAGCGCTCGGATCGAGGAGCTCGATTGGAGTGCCACCCCGATCGGTGAGGTCAGCCTGCGCAGGCGTCGGGATCCGGTCACTGGCGTCGACATCTTCGAGGTCAAGCTCGGCGACGAGTTCCTCATGTCGAGCCTGTTCACCGTCGCCGAGGTCGAGGTGGCTCGGCTGGCCTTGGCCCGGCTCGACGGGTCGGCGCTCGACGTCGCCGTCGGGGGACTGGGCCTGGGCTACACCGCGCAGGCCGTCCTGGCCGACGATCGGGTGCGGGAGCTGGTGGTGGTCGATGCGCTCGAAGCCGTCATCGGCTGGCACCAGCGCGGACTCGTCCCGGTGGGCCCGATCCTCACGGCAGACGCGCGCTGCCGGCTGGTGCACGGCGACTTCTTCGCCATGACGGAGGGGCTGGGCTTCGACCCAGAACAACCAGGACGCGTTTTTGACGCCGTGGTCGTGGATATCGCCCACTCACCGCAGCACCTGCTCGCCGACGGCAGCGCGGGTTTCTACGGCGTAGCCGGGTCGCGCCGGCTGGCTGCGCACCTGCGCCCGGGCGGGGTCTACTCCCTGTGGTCCAACGACCCGCCGGACGAGGCCTACCTGGCAGTGCTGTCTGAGGTGTTCGTCGACGTAGCGGCGGAGGTCGTCAGCTTCGCCAACCCGCTCCAGGACCGGGAGTCGACCAACACGGTGTACCTGGCCACCAAGCCTTCCTGATCGCGGTCAGGCCTCGCTCGGCACCACCAGGACGGGCCGGTGGGCCCGGCGCTCGAGCTCATGGGTGACCGAGCCGGTGACGAGGTGCTCGAGGAAGGCACCGAAGCCGTGGCCCGGGCCACCGACCACGATGAGGTAGGCGTCGAGCTCGTCGGCGACCGCGCGCAGGACGTCGGGTGCCCAGCCCTGGACGACCCGCACGGTCGCGGGTGCGTCGCCCACCGCCGCCCCGATCTCGCGCTCGATCTGCTGGTGGATCTCCGCCAGGCGTTCGGGTGCAAGCGCGGCAGTGATGACGGCACCGCCCGGGTCCAGCGGGAAGCCGACGGCGCTGCTCGGCGCCGGCGACACGACAGCGTCCTGGACGTGCACGACCTCGACCGCCGCGCCGAGCCGGCCAGCGAGCTCACGGGCCTTCGCCAGCACGTGCGTCGACCGGTCCGCGCTCTCATACCCGACGACGATCCGCAGCTGATCCACGGTCATCACCTCCTGGTGTAGTCCTACCCCTTCGAAGGCCGCGATCCCGGTCGCGCGACGATCATCTGGTGGGAGTGAGCGCGGCAGAGCTGCACGAGCAGCTGAGCTGGTACTGGGAGCAGCAGCTGTGGCCAGGGCTGGTCGGCCTCACCGACGCCGAGCTGCACCACCGGTCGGCGGCAGGCACGGTCGGTGCGCGGCTGGAGCAGATCGGACACCTGCTCGCTCAGCGGACGAGCTTCCACTTCGGCGACCGGTCGCTCACTGACGACCGGTTGCCGACCGCCAGCACCGCCGTCGAGACGCTGGCGCTGCTCGACAGCGCCTGGGCCGGCTGGGACCAGGGCATCCTGGCCGTCGACGCGCAGCGGCTGGCCCGAGCGCACCAGGGCCCGCCCGGCACAGCCGATGAGCGCTACCCGCTTTGGGCGATCGTCCTGCACGTGAACCGCGAGGTGGTCCACCTCGGAGGCCAGGTGCTCTTGCTGCTCGCGCTTCAGCGCGCGAGCGGACCGGCATGAGTGCGGTGGCGTAGGGCCAAGGCGATCCCGAGGAGCAGCATCCCCGCACCCAGCGGCAGCGCCAGCCCAGTCGTGGGCAGCTGCGGCGCCGGCGGGCGCATGACGGGGGGAGCCACGGGTGGCGGCGCGACAACCGGAGCAGCGGCCTTCAGACCGGCGCCGTTGGTGAGCTTGAGGGCCCAGAAACCGGTGCCGCCGTCGGAGTACCAGACCTCGTCGCGGGCCGGGGAGAAGGCCGGGCTGGAGAACGCCGAGTTGGCCGATCCTCCGGCCGGCACGGGCCGGACGAAGTAGGCGACCTCCTTGGGGGCCACCGGGTTGCGGATGTCGAACACCCGCAGTCCGGAGGCCAGGAAGGAGCACGCGAACAGCTCCGGCTCCACCCGCCGCGGGACGTTGCAGTAGTGGCCCGCGTAGCCGCCGGTGAAGCTGGTCGCATCCGGATCCCCGGCCACCGCCGCGCGGTGCTCCTTGTTGTTGACGGCGAGCCGGATGTTGGAGACCACGACCGGCGCGCTCTCGTTGCTGATGTCGATGATGCGGGCGGCACCGACCCGCTCGCCGTTGGCTGCCAGCCGGGAGTTGGCGTCGTTGGAGAACTCATCGACCTCGACGACGTAGGGCTTGCCGCCGATCGTCACGGGGATGGCGGTCTGCGGGATCGTGATGGTCGGCCAGGTCAGGGCGCCGACCTCCTTGACCACCGGGTTGGGCTTGCGGGCCTGGACCTCGCTGATGTCCAGGATCTGCAGGCCCTCTCGATCGGACTGCAGCCCGAGTTCGTTGCGCGGGAAGCCCGTGCCGGCCGCGAGGTAGGCGCGGTTGCCATCGGCGCTGATCTGCACGCCATGGGTCGCCCAGGTGCCGGTGTAGACGACGGTCGGCACTGCCGGGTTGCTCAGGTCGACGGCCACCAGGGTGTTGGCACCCAGCGACGCGGCCCAGAAGGTCTTGCCGTCCGGGGAGAAACCGCTCTCGTGGCCGAGAATGCCGACCGGCAGGGTCGACCGGAAGACCGGGTTGCGGCAGTCCTTGCTGGCGTCGAAGACGTCGACCTGACCCGGACCGGTGAGGGCGTTGCCGAGGACTGACACGACCAGCCCGGTGGCCTGGCTGACCACCAACGACTCGTGCGGCGTTTGCATCGCCGGCGTCGACAGGGTGGCGGTCCGCACCGGCTTGGTCGGGTCGGTCATGTCCAGGACGGCGACGCCGGTCATCTCGTCCGGCAGGTTGACGGCGTTGCTCGGGAACACCGTGGTGGTGTCGTAGAAGGCGCACTCGCGGCCGGTCTCGTCGACGTAGCGCTCGACCTTGAAGCCGCCGGACGAGCCGGACCGCCCGACCACCTCGATGTTGCACCGGAAGCCCTCGGCCACCTTGCCGGCAGCGACGTCAGCAGCCGGGACCTGTCCCTGCAAGCCGGTTTCCGGCACTGATCCCGGTCCGCAGATGGGCCGGGGTACGGCGGCGAGCGACGGCTCGACGGCGGCGGCTCGGCCGGGCGCCGCCTGCGCACCCACCGCCATGACCGCACCGCCCACCAGCGCGAGCGAGACCGCCAGGACGGAAGCAGTGCGGGCGTCAGTCAGGCGGCGACGGCTCATGGGGTGATGATGACCTTGGCGCGGGCGCGGCGCTCGTCGAGCTCGAGCAGCGCTTCGGCGGCGGACTCGAGTGGATAGCTGTTGCCCACCAGCGGGTCGAGCCGACCGTCCGCCAGGTAGGGCAGCAGTCGAGCCCACTGCTCCTGGAGGTAGGCCGGATCCCGCATCCAGAACGCGCCCCATCCGACGCCGACGACTGACAGGTTGTTGAGAAGCAGTCGGTTGACCTTCACCTCGGGGATCGAGCCGGCCGTGAAGCCGATGACGAGCAACCGCCCTTCCTGGGCGAGCGATCGCAGACTGTCGGTGAAGCGGTCGCCGCCGACCGGGTCCACGACGACGTCGACGCCACGGCCTCCGGTGAACTCCTTGACCTGGGGGAGGAAGCCGGCTGGATCGGTCAGCACGTGGTCGGCGCCGGCCTGCCGGGCGGTCTCGGCCTT
>JBKKBU010000126.1:0-2513 GCA_046713755.1 Mycobacteriales bacterium | reverse complement strand
GACCAGGTCTGCGTCGAGTCCGGCGCCGCCTGCGGGATCGCCGCCACCTACACCGACCCCGCGACGGGTGAGCAGCGGCGGGTGCAGGTCAAGGCACCGCACGTCGTCGTGGCGTGCGGCGCGCTCGAGACGCCGGCGCTGCTGCTGCGATCCGGCATCGGCGGCCCGGCGGTCGGCAAGAACCTCTACCTGCACCCCAGTGCCGGCATCTTCGGGGTCTACCCCGAGGCGCAGGACGCCTGGTGGGGCCCGCCGCAGGCTGCCGTCATGGACGAGTTCCGCGACCTGGGCGACGGTTACGGCCTGCTGGTGGAGGGCTCGCAGTACTACAGCGGGGTCTTCGCGTTCCAGCTCGCCCGGCGCGACGGCAAGCAGGCCAAGGAGGCGATGAGCAAGCTCGGACGGATGTCCGACTTCCTGTTCATCATCCGCGACCACACCGGCGGCGAGGTCACGATCGACGAGCAGGGCGAGGCCGTGCACACGTACGCCCTGACCGACGAGCGCGACATCGCCAGCTACCGCAAGGGCCTGCGGGTGATGGCGCAGCTGCACGAGGCCGCCGGCGCCGAGGAGATGTGGTTCGGCACGACGCCGCGCGTGTGGAAGCGCGGCGAGGACGTCGAGGCGTGGGTCGACGAGCTCGACCAGATCCACATCGGGGCCGGCGGGCTGTTCATGGGCAGTGCCCACCAGATGGGCTCGGCCCGGATGGGCACCGACCCGGCGACCTCGGTGGCGAAGCCCAACGGCGAGCTGCACGACGTCTCGGGTGTCTGGATCGGCGACACCAGCGCGTTCCCGACCCCGTCCGGCGCCAACCCGATGCTCACCTGCATGGCGCTGGCGCACCGCACCGCCGAGCAGATCAGCGGCCTGCCCCACGAGGCACCCGCCGCCCAGCAGCCCGCCGCCGAGGCGGCCCTCGACGCCGCTCCTGCGGCCTGACGACCGGAGCCCCGCCCGCATGGAGCACTCTCGCGACACCATCTACGTCGACGGCGCGTTCATCGCCTCGACCGGCACCGGCACGCTGCCGGTGACCAACCCCTTCACCGAGCAGGTCATCGGCCAGGTGCCCGAGGGCACGGTCGAGGACGTCGACAAGGCCGTACGCGCCGCCGCCGCAGCACTTCCCGCGTGGGCCGCGACCTCGCTCGACGACCGGGTCAAGTACTGCACCGCCATCGCCGAGGGCCTCAAGGCCCGCGCGCAGGAGGTCGCCCTCATGGCAGCCACCGAGATGGGCGCGCCGTGGCAGGTGGCGGTCATGGTGCAGGCCGGCCTGCCGGTCATCAGCTTCGCCTCGATGGAGGACGTCGTCCGCGAGGTCGAGTGGGAGCGCCAGACGGGCAACTCCACCCTGCTGCGCCAGCCGGTCGGCGTGGTCGGGGCGATCACGCCGTGGAACTACCCGCTGCACCAGATCGCGGCCAAGGTGGCCCCGGCACTGGCCGCCGGCTGCACCGTCGTGGTCAAGCCGTCCGAGCTGGTGCCGGGCGTCGCCTACCTGCTGGCCGAGGTCATCCACGACGCCGGTCTGCCGGCGGGCGTGTTCAACCTGGTGCCCGGGACCGGCCCGGTCGTCGGCGAGGCGATCGTGCGCCACGAGCTCGTGGACATGGTGTCGTTCACCGGCTCGACCGGGGCCGGCCGGCGGGTCGCCGAGCTCGCGGCCGCCGCTCCGAAGCGCACGTCCCTGGAGCTCGGCGGCAAGAGCGCCTCGGTCCTGCTGGACGACCTGTCGGCCGACGAGATGGGCAACGCCGTCGCCGGTTCGCTCACCGGTTGCCTGATCAACTCCGGCCAGACCTGCAGCGCGCTGACGCGACTGCTCGTCCCGCGCGACCGGCTGGCCGAGGTGCAGGGGCTGCTGGAGGTCTTCACGCAGTTCGCGCCGATGGGTGACCCGCTGGCGCCGGACACGGCGCAGGGCCCGCTCGTCAGCAAGGTGCAGCAGGAGCGGGTGCGCGACTACATCCGGGCGGCCGTCGACTCCGGCGCGACCCTGGTCGCGGGTGGCCCTGAGCAGCCCGAGCACCTGCCCACCGGCTTCTTCGTGACGCCGACGGTCCTGATCGCCGAGGCCGGTACGACGATCGAGCAGGAGGAGGTCTTCGGACCGGTCCTGGTCGTGGTGCCCTACGACGGCTCCGACGACGAGGCGCTCGCCATCGCCAACGGCACGGCGTACGGCCTGTCGGGTGCGGTCTGGGCCTCCGACAGCGCGCGGGCCGATGCCTTCGCCCGCCGGATGCGCACCGGCCAGGTCGCCGTCAACGGCGGGGTGTTCAACCCGACCGCGCCGTTCGGCGGCTTCGGCCAGAGCGGCTACGGCCGCGAGCTGGGTTCGCTGGGCGTCGAGGAGTTCACGAACGTCACCAGCCTGCAGCGCTAGCCCGAGCCACCTCCCCGCCCACCCGGTGGGGAGGTGGCAGGGTGGTCCGCATGGCGATCTCGCGCAGGACGGCGGCCGCGTGCGGGATCGCCGGACCGGTCGCCTTCGTCGGCGG
>JBKKBU010000125.1:0-4203 GCA_046713755.1 Mycobacteriales bacterium | reverse complement strand
GAGCCGCTGTTCATGCAGGACTACATCGCCGTGGGTCGGGTCGTCCCCGAGCGGGTGGCGGAGATCGTCGGTGGCATCGCCGAGGGCTGCCGGCTCGCCGGCTGCGCGCTCGTCGGTGGCGAGACCGCTGAGCACCCTGGCGTCATGGCCGACGACCACTACGACATCGCCGGCACCGGCGTCGGGGTCGTGGAGGCCGACGCCGTGCTCGGCGCCGAGCGGATCGAAGCAGGTGACGTCGTCGTGGCGATGGCGTCCTCCGGTCTGCACAGCAACGGCTTCTCGCTGGTGCGCCACGTCCTGCTGCAGGGCGCGCGAATGCGCCTCGACGCGGTGGTCGACGAGCTGTCCAGCCCGCTCGGCGAGGCGCTGCTGGTCCCGACCCGGATCTACGCCAAGGACTGCCTGGCCCTCATCGAGGAGACCGGCGTGCGGGCCTTCGCGCACGTGACCGGCGGTGGGCTCGCCGCCAACCTCGCGCGCGTGCTGCCGGACCACCTCACCGCGGTGCTGGACCGCTCGAGCTGGTCGGTGCCCGCGGTCTTCCGGTTGGTCGAGGCCCGTGGCCGCGTCGAGCAGGCCGACATGGAGCGGACCTTCAACATGGGCGTCGGCATGGTCGCCGTGCTGCCGCCCGAGGACGTCGACCGCGCCCTGGCGGTGCTCACCGCCCGCCACGTCGACAGCTGGGTCGTCGGCACGATCATCGACGCGGGCGAGGGCGGCGGGACGGCGCGCCTCGAGGGCACGCACCCCGCCTGACCCGACCCGCAACCCGCCTGACCTGAACCAGTGATCAACGCGGCCTTCGCCGCGGTTTTCGGGGGGTCAAAGCGCGGGAAGTGCCGCGTTGATCAAGGTTCTCGGCGGACGGCAGCTGAGCGACCGAGGCCGCGCGGGCGGCGGGTCAGCGGGCGGCGCTCTCCGCGTCGTCGTCGTCCTCGTCGTCCTCGTCGGAGGCATACGGGTCCGCGAACTCGTCGTCCTCGTCATCCTTGACAGTCGAGGGCGCGGCGGAGAACCCGCCGGCCTCGAGCTCCTTCTTCAAGCGGTCAGGGTCGAGCGAGCCAGTGTTGTACTTCAGCTCGCGAGCGACCTTGGTCTGCTTGGCCTTCGCACGGCCGCGGCCCATAGGGCTCGACCCCCTCGCTCACGACAGGGGCGACTGACGCCCCGGACTCGGTTGGACCCGCAGCGGGCATCCGCCCGTCAGTTCCTGGGGGCGGTGCACGTGAGGTGAAGGCTACAGGAGCCGCGCGCTGCCCGCCGCACGGGGGCACGTCGGAGGTACGTCGGGGGCGCCCGTCGACGCTGCCAACAGACCAGGACATACCCAGGCAAGACCCCCTGGTGCCAGAACTCGACCGGGTCTCCCGGCAGGAACCGTCGTTCCAAGGGCGAATCCGAGAGCTGACCGCACCACGACGAGGAGTCCCACGATGCGCATCCGTACTGCACTCGCCACTTCGATCGCAGCCGTCGTCGCTGTCGGCTCCCTTGCCCCGGCTGTCGCGGCCCCGAAGAAGCCAGCGCCGATCAAGAAGACCTACACCGCCACGGCGGCGACCCCGGACCCGACGCCCATCACCGGGCAGACCGGCGGCAACTGCTCGCCGCAGCTCCCGGGTGCCAAGCACGAGGCGCCGTTCTCCATCCCCTACGCCGGGACGCTGAAGGTGGACCTCGACGGCTTCCAGGGCGACTGGGCGCTGGCCATCCTCGACGCGAGCGGCGCCAAGATCGCCGACCACGACAACGACGCGGGCTCCGACCTCGATGCGCCGTCGCAGATCGTGATCAAGCTCAAGAAGAAGACCACCGTCACGATCCGCGCGTGCAACTTCGCCGGCGGCCCCACGGCCACCGTCACGATCCTCTACACGGCCAAGTAGCCCAGCCGGCAGCTCCGGTTCAACGCCGCTTCGCACCGCGACGAGCGTCCGCGGTCTCAGCTCCTCATCCCGGCGTGCCACGCGGGCGCCGTCGGGACGGCCGCAACGGCTACCCGTTTACCTACGCAAAGTAGGACAAGGCCACCGGATTCGTCATTCGGGCGGGCTTTTTTGTGGGAGAGCCGTGTCCTGCCTGGCAACGGATCGTTGCCTGGTCTGACGAACCATCCACCCCCGCCTTTGGAGCCCTCCGTGCAGCGTCGCCTCGCCCTCACGCTCGTCCCGCTCATCGCCCTCGGTGTCGCTGCTGCCCCCTCCTTCGCCGCGCCGAAGAAGCCCGCGCCCATCAAGAAGACCTACACCGCCACGGCGGCAACACCGGACCCGACGCCCATCACCGGGCAGACCGGCGGCAACTGCTCGCCGCAGCTCCCGGGTGCCAAGCACGAGGCGCCTTTCTCCATCCCCTACGCCGGCACCCTGAAGGTGGACCTCAACGGCTTCCAGGGCGACTGGGCCCTGGCGATCCTTGACGCGAGTGGCGCCAAGATCGCTGACCACGACAACGACGCGAGCTCCTCGTCTGTCGACGCGCCGTCGCAGATCGTGATCAAGCTCAAGAAGAAGACCACCGTCACGGTCCGCGCGTGCAACTTCGCTGGTGGGCCGACGGCCACCGTCACGATCCTCTACACGGCGAAGTAAGCACCGCACAGCAGCGCACACTCGACGAGGCCGGCACTCCTGGGGGGAGTGGCGGCCTCGTCGTACGTCCAGGGGTTGTTACGGCAGCAGCATCGTGCGCAGCCGACCGACCTCGGTCATGCGGCGCTCGGCGAGCCGGTCTGCGGCCACGGCCGGCGGGACACCATCCGCGGTGGCCAGGCGGAACACCTCGACGGTCGTGTCGAAGATCTTGGCCGCCTTGGCCTTGGCCCGCTCGAAGCGGAAGCCCTCGATCTCGTCGGCGACCTGGACGAGACCGCCGGCGTTAGCGACGTAGTCGGGGGTGTAGAGCACCCCGCGATCGGCGAGCTGCTTCTCGATGCCCGGATGGGCGAGCTGGTTGTTGGCCGCGCCGCAGATGACCTGCGCCTGCAGCGCCGGGACCAGCTCGTCGGTCACCGAAGCGCCGAGCGCGCAGGGCGCGTAGACGTCTACGTCCAGGGTCGGCAAGGCTCCGACGTCGGCGACCTCGACCGTGGACGACAGCGCGCGGACCCGCTCGACAGCAGTGGGGTTGAGGTCGGACACGACGACCGAGGCGCCGTCGGTGAGCAGGTGCTCGACGAGGTGGTAACCGACCTTGCCGACGCCCTCGACGGCCACCCGCTTGCCGGCCAGGGTGGGGGCGCCCCAGGTGTGCTGCGCCGCTGCCCGCATCGCCTGGAAGACCCCGAAGGCCGTCAGCACGGCGCTGTCGCCGGCGCCGCCGTGCTCGGGAGAGCGGCCGGTCACGAACTGCGACTCCTTGGCGATGACGTCCATGTCCTGGACGTAGGTGCCGACGTCGCAGGCCGTGTAGTAGCGGCCGGCGAGCGACTGCACCATGCGGCCGTAGGCCCGGAGCAGCGCCTCGGTCTTGTCGCGCGCCGGGTCGCCGATGATGACGGCCTTGCCGCCGCCGAGGTCGATGCCGGCACATGACGCCTTGTACGCCATGGCCTTCGACAGCGCGAGGACGTCGGTGAGCGCCGCCTCTTCGGAGGCGTAGGGGTAAAACCGGGTGCCACCCAGGGCCGGGCCCAGCGCGGTGGAGTAGATCGCGATGATCGCCTTCAGGCCGCTCCCGCGGTCCTGGCAGAACACCACCTGCTCATGGCCTGCGTCCTTGAGGTGGTCGGTTCGGTCGAACACGCCCATGTGTCGGGGCTCCTTCGGTACGGCCCTCACCGCACTGTGAGGGCGATTGCGCGTTGCCCTCGTGAGGCTCGGCCGGTGTGCAGGGGAGGTGTGCCCTGCGACGTCGAGGCTAGCCGGGCGACCTAGCCAGGTCGGCTGTGTTTGGATCGAGACGTGTACACGGCGAGCCTGCGGGTCTACGAGCCGCTGGCTGCGTTCGAGCCGGCGGAGCGCGAGCGGTGGCAGCAGCTGGCCGCGTCCGGAGCGGCTCCCGTGCGGAGCGCGAGCGACCGGAGCGAGCACGAATCCGCCGTACGCGCCTTGGTCGGCGCCGTGCCGCGGTGCGTGCCGGACGGGCCCGACAGCGCGTGGGTCATCGAGGTCGACGGCGTGACGCTGGTGTGCCCGTGGCGGGTCCGCGAGCGGTCGTGGGAGGCGCTCGTCGACTTCCGCGAGGGGCTGCCCGAGG
>JBKKBU010000124.1:0-4846 GCA_046713755.1 Mycobacteriales bacterium | reverse complement strand
GCTCCAGGAGTCGTGCCCCGAGCGCTACCTCCGCGGGCGTGCCCGGCCACACGGCCTGGCCCACCAGCCAACGCAGCGTGAGATCCGCAGCGGCCGGCTGCCCCGCGACCTCGACGGCCGCCAGGATCTCGGCCACTGCGCTGCGGACGGTCTCCCACGTGCGGCCGGTGCCCGGGACCGCGACGACGGCCAGAAAAGCCGGCTCCTCGGCCGCGATCCGACGGAGCGGGCCGCTGGCCGCCAGCTCGGCAGCAGCGTGCTCCTGGGCGGCAGCGAGGCCGGTGTCGGTGGGGGCCGGCAAGCCCGGCACCGGGGTCTCACGGCGGCCGCCGGCGATGGCCGCGCAGGTCGCGGCGAGGGCTGCCACCCGGGTGGTGACCAACGCGGCCAGCACATCGTCCTTGGTGCGGAAGTGGTTGTAGAGCGTGGCCTTCGCGACGCCCGCCTGGGTCGCGACGTCGCTCATGGTCGTCTTGCGAACGCCGTAGCGCTCGATGCACCTGGCGGCGGCATCGAGGATCGCCGCCCGCGTCCGCAACATCGCGTTGCCCGATCGGGTCCGGGTGCCGGGCTGGCGCTGGGGAGCGTCGGACGGACTGATCGCCGGCGGCACCGCGAGGACCTCCCGATCCGCTGTCAGACCGACCATCGGCTAGGCCGCAGCGGAGACGTCCGGGGCGGCGTGCAACCGGCGTGGGCCCGCGAGCGCTGGCACACCGGCCGGCAGCGCATCCGGGATGGGCAGTGGCTGCGGAACGGGCTCCAGCACCGACAGGGTGTCGCTCACCTCACGCAGCAGGTCGGACAGCCGGACCCCGAGCGCACCGCAGATGCTGGCCAGCAACTCGGAGGAGGCTTCCTTCTGCCCGCGCTCCACCTCGGAGAGGTAGCCGAGGCTGACCCGGGCGGCGGTGGAGACCTCACGCAGGGTGCGGTGCTGGCGTAGCCGCGTGGTGCGAAGCGCATCACCGAGCAGGGTCCGAAGGACTGCCACTGCACCCACCTCCAGCCGTCACGATCACCTGCTGCTCACCGTACCCGCCCTGCTGCGAGGTGGCGCCTCAGCAGGTCCAGCGCGAGCGTCACCGTGAGAGCCCGGACCCGCTCGCGGTCACCCGGAAGCAGCCGCTCGCGGACCGCACCGCCATCCGGACCGGCGACCGCGACGAAGACCGTGCCGACCGGCTTGCCGTCCTGCTCGGACGGACCGGCGACCCCCGTCGTCGCGAGGCCGAAATCAGCGCCGCAGCGCTCTCGGGCACCTTCGGCCAGCGCAGCTGCCGTCTCGGCCGACACCGCACCGTGGCTGTCGAGGACCGATCCGGGCACCCCGAGCAGCCGCTCCTTGAGATCTGTCGCGTAGGCCACCACCCCACCGCGAAACACGGCCGACGAACCGGCGAGGTCCGTGAAGGCGGCTGCCAGCCGGCCGCCGGTCACCGACTCCGCGACGGCGACGGTGCTCCCACGAGCGAGCAGCAGGTCCGACGCGACGCCGGCCAACGTGTCGGCGTCCCGCCCCCAGACCACGTCGCCGAGTCCCTCGGCGGCGGCCGCCACGAGGGGGGTGAGCACCGCATCCGTCGTAGCGGTGAAGCGCACGCGGACGACGCCACCCGATGCCAGGTAGGACAGGGACACGCCGGCGGGGATCGCGACGGCGGCCTCGACGCGCTCGGCAACCGAGGACTCCCCCAGGCCGGTGCAGTGCAGCGTGCGGGTGATGAGGGCGGCATCGGACCGCTGACGCAGCTCCTCGAGCACCGGCAGAGCAACCGTGCGCAGCTCGTGCGGTGGGCCCGGCAGGGCATAGACGACCTGGCCTCCCACGGGTAGCCGCAGGCCGGGCGCGCTGCCGACCGGGTTCGGCAGAACTGCCGCCCCCTCAGGCACATCAGCCTGCTTGAGGACCTCCGCCGGCATGGCGATGCCGTAGGACGCGTAGCGGGCCGTCAGCTCCTGCTCGAGCTCCGGCCGGCGGATCAGCACCACACCCGCCAACGCGGCGAGACCCTCGCGGGTGACGTCGTCCGAGGTGGGTCCGAGGCCGCCGGTGAGCACCACGACATCCGCGTCCTGCATGGCGCGACGGACTGCGGCGACGATGCGCTCCACGTCGTCACCGACCATCGCGGAGTGGACGACCCGCACGCCGGCCGACCGCAGCTGGTCACCCAGCCACGCGGCGTTGGTGTTGACGACGTCACCGAGCAAGAGCTCGTCGCCGATCGCCACCACCGCGGCGGTCAGGGTCACCGTCGTTGGCGGGCGAGCTTGCGGGCCCGTTTCATGTCGGCCCGCGCGCTGGTGCGGCGCAGCGTGACGGCTCTGGCGACGTAGTCGACGCCAGTGACGACCGTGACCGCCACGGCCACCGTCATGACCCAGGCGCGACCGGTCGCGGCCAGCCCGGTCAGCGGGAGCAGGTAGAAACCGATGGCAAGCGCCTGCAGGAGCGCCTTGAGCTTGCCGCCTCGGCTGGCCGGGATGACGCCGTGGCGGATCACCCAGAAGCGCAACAGGGTCACGCCGATCTCACGGACCAGCACGATCGCGGTGACCCACCACGACAGCTCGTCGAGCAGCGAGAGCCCGACCAGGGCGGCGCCGGTGAGGGCCTTGTCGGCGATCGGGTCGGCCAGCTTGCCGAAGGTCGTGACGAGTCCTCGGCTGCGCGCGATCTGGCCGTCGATGCGGTCGGTGTAGGAGGCGAGGGCGAAGACCACTGTCGCCGCGATCCGCAGGGTCTGGCTGGTGCCGTCCTCGGCGAGCAACAGCACGGCGAATACGGGCACGAGCAGCAGCCGCAGGACGGTCAGGTAGTTCGCGATGTTCCAGGAGCTGACGCGGGCGACCGGGTCGGCTGCGGCGTCGCCGGGGCCAGTGGCTGTGCTCACGCGCGACTCACGGAGACATCACAGCGGACATCACGGGCGACATCACGGGCGACATCACGGGCGACATCACAGCGGCGTCGCGACCAGGTCGACGCCCTCGGAGCCGACGACCTGTGCGGTGACGAAGGTGCCGATGACGAACGGGCCGCCGGTCAGCTGAGTCGTGCCGTCCACCTCCGGTGCCTGGTGCTCCGCCCGGCTTTCGCCGTCAGTCGTCTCGACGAGCACCTGCACGACCTCGCCGATCCGCTCCTCCGCGCGCTGAGCGGTCAGCTCCTCGGCCAGGGCGCTGATCTGGCGCACCCGCTCGTCGACGACGTCCTGCGGCAGGTGGTCGGGCAGGTTCTCGGCCTCGGTGCCGTCCTCGTCGGAGTAGCCGAACACCCCGATCGCGTCCAGGCGGGCGCCCACGAGGAAGCGCTCGAGCTCGGCCAGATCGTCCTCGGTCTCACCGGGAAAACCGACGATGACGTTGCTGCGCACACCGGCGCGGGGCGCCCTGGCCCGCACCTGCTCGAGCAGCGTCAGGAACGACTCGGTGCCGCCGAAACGACGCATCCGGCGAAGCACCGTCGGCGATGCGTGCTGGAAGGACATGTCGAAGTACGCCGCAACGCCCTCGGTGCCGGTGAGCACGTCCACCAGGGTCGGGCGCATCTCGGCTGGCTGCAGGTAGGACAGCCGGACCCGCGGCACGATCTGCGCCAGCTCGGGCAGCAGCGTCTCGAGCAGCCGGATGTCCCCGAGGTCCTTGCCGTAGGACGTGGAGTTCTCGCTGACGAGCACCAGCTCGTGGACGCCGTGGTCGCGCAGCCAACGGGCCTCGGCGAGGACGTCACTGGGCCGCCGGCTGACGAAGGCACCGCGAAAGCTGGGGATGGCGCAGAACGAGCAGCGCCGGTCGCAGCCGGACGCCAGCTTCAAGGGCGCGGCCGGGGCGTCGTCGAGGCGCTTGCGCAGGACCTTCGGACCGCCCGCGTGACCGGGGATGCCGACCTCGGCGCTGCCCGGCTCCTGGCGCTCCGCGGGGCTGATGGGCAGCAGCTTGCGACGGTCGCCTGGCGTATGACTGAGGATCGTGGCACCGTCGAGGACTGCTTGCAGGTGGCTGGACAGGTCGGCGTAGGAGTCGAAGCCGAGGACCGCATCGGCCTCGGGCAGCTGCTCGGCGAGCTCCTTGCCGTAGCGCTCCGCCAGGCAGCCGACAGCGACGACCTTGGCGCCCGTCCCGGAGGCGGCCAGCAGGGTGTCGATCGAGTCCTTCTTGGCCGACTCGACGAATCCGCAGGTGTTGACCACCGCGACATCGGTGGGCTCCCCGTCGGCCACGAGCTCCCAGCCGCCGGCCTCGAGCCGGGCGGCGAGCTCCTCGGAGTCGACCTCGTTGCGGGCGCACCCCAAAGTGAGCAGGGAGACGCGGCGGCGGGTCACCGCCTGAGTCTAGTGAGCCGTCACGCGGAGACGAGCCCGCTGTCGCTGCAGGAGAAGCGGGCGATCTTCCCGTTGCCGCCCGCACGCGCCAGGTCCTTGCCGCTGCAGACGATCGATACCGCGCCGGCGTTGCCGACCACGATGTGCAACGCCGTGGCATCGCGGAAGTCCTTGGACTGGCCGTCGGAGACCACACCCTCGAACAGCGTCTTGCGGGCGGCGTTGCGAACCCGGACCCACGACGCTCCGCCGATGACCCGGATGCGCAGGTCCGCCCCGTCGAACGCCGGCGCCTGGGCAGTGGCCTCGCTCGGCAGCGGCCGCGGGCTGCTCGTCGGCGCGGCTGACGGCGTGCTGCCCAGGCCCAGGCCGAGGGCGTCCGCCGTGGTGGGACCGCGGCCGGGGTCGGCGACGGTGCCGGTCGCGATGATCGCCCCCAGGGCGCCGCCCGCAGCGACTCCCGCCCCCGCCCAGTTAGGCCCGCGCCGCTCAGGGGGCTGCGCGGTCGGCAGCGGGAT
>JBKKBU010000123.1:0-7060 GCA_046713755.1 Mycobacteriales bacterium | reverse complement strand
GCCCAGCTCGGGCGGCACGGCGGGTTCGACCTCACGGTGGTCACCAAGGGCGACCTCCACGTCGATGCGCACCACACCGTCGAGGACACCTCCCTTGCCCTCGGGCAGGCGCTCCGGGAAGCCCTCGGCGACAAGGCCGGCATCCGCCGCTTCGGCGATGCGCTGGTGCCGCTCGACGAGTGCCTCGTGCAGGCCGCCGTCGACCTGTCCGGTCGCCCCTACCTCGTCCACGACGAGCCCGACGTGGTCGAGCTGATCGGCTCCTACGACACCACGTTGACCAAGCACATCTGGGAGAGCTTCGTCGCGCAGTCGGGCATCGCGCTGCACGTGCGGGTGCTATCGGGGCGCAACGCGCATCACGTCGTCGAGGCCCAGTTCAAGGCGGTTGCCCGCGCTCTGCGCACGGCGTGCGAGGTCGACCCGCGCGTGCAGGGAGTGCCCTCGACCAAGGGCTCGCTGTGAAGAGCCTGGCGGTGATCTACGTGCTGTTCGTGGCCGGGGCCTTCACCGGCTTCGCGACGCCGTGCCGGAGTGCCTGGAAAGCCCGTCGGGCGGCCCGGTTCGAGGCGACCATGCGGCCCATCGACCGGGTGGTCACGAGCGGCCGTCGCCCCAGCCGGCCGGCCAGGGCTGTCTCCCGCCCGCGCAGCATGACGACCCGCCGCCGCCGGCCCGCCGGACGTCCGTGAGGGTCGTCGTCCTCGACTACGGCTCCGGCAACCTCCGCTCCGCCGAACGTGCGCTCGCGCGGGTCGGTGCGGAGGTGACCGTCACGGCCGACGAGAGCGCCGCCCGGGAGGCCGACGGCCTCGTCGTACCGGGGGTCGGTGCTTTCGCGCACTGCATGCGGGCCATCAACGCAGTCCGGGGTGGGACCGTGATCTGGGACCGGCTGCGCAGACAGCGGCCGGTGCTCGGCATCTGCGTGGGCATGCAGGTGCTGTTCGAGAAGGGCGTGGAGCACGGCGAGGAGACGACCGGCCTCGGGGTGCTCGCCGGTGAGGTGACCCGGCTGCACGCCGATGTCGTCCCGCACATGGGGTGGAACACCGTCGACGTCCCCGCGGGTTCAGTGCTGTTCGACGGCCTGCGGGATGAGCGGTTCTACTTCGTGCACTCCTACGCCGCGCGCGACGTCCCCGAGGCGCTGACCACCACCTCGGTGCACGGCGAGCGCTTCGCCGCGGCCGTCGAGCGCGGGGTCCTGTCGGCCACGCAGTTCCACCCGGAGAAGAGCGGCGACGCCGGCGCGGGTCTGCTCACGAACTGGTTGGCGACGCTGTGAGCAAGGAGCGTCAGCGGCTTCGAGTTGCTCGCCAGGCGGCGCGCGCCGAAGAGGTCGCGCGGGCAGCCAAGGCGCGCGAGCGCCGGCAGCGTGTGCAGCGCCTCAAGCCGTCGTTGCCGGACCGCCGACCTCGGCAGCGCCGCTTCGGGGCGCTCCCGACCCGGGTCCGGTTGGCCCTGCTCTTCGGCTGGCTCGGCGTCCAGCTGCTGTCGTTCCAGGTCTTCTCCGACCCGCGCACCCGGTTCGGCATGGCCCTGGTCTCGCTGGCGGCGCTGCCGCTGGTCGTCGTCATCACCCGTGATCCCCGGAGGAGAAGATCGTGAGCCTCGTGCTCCTGCCCGCTGTCGATGTCGCGGGCGGCCAGGCCGTCCGGCTCGTGCAGGGGGAGGCGGGTTCGGAGACGTCGTACGGCGATCCGGTCGACGCTGCCCTGCAGTGGCAGTCCGACGGCGCAGCGTGGGTGCACCTGGTCGACCTCGACGCCGCCTTCGGCCGCGGCTCCAACCGGGAGCTGCTGGCTGAGGTCGTGGGCCGCCTCGACGTGCAGGTCGAGCTGTCCGGGGGGATTCGCGATGACGCCTCGCTGGCGGCCGCGCTGGCCACCGGCTGCGCCCGCGTCAACCTCGGTACGGCAGCGCTCGAGACACCGGAGTGGTGCGCGTCGGCGATCGCCCGGCACGGCGACCGGATCGCGGTCGGGCTCGACGTGCGCGGGACCACGCTGTCGGCCCGCGGCTGGACGCAGGACGGCGGCGAGCTCTTCGAGGTCCTGACCAGGCTCGACGCCGAGGGCTGCACCCGCTACGTCCTGACCGATGTCCGGCGGGACGGCACCCTGACCGGGCCCAACCTCGAGCTGCTGCGCGCTGTGTGCGCCGCCACCGACCGACCAGTGATCGCCTCGGGCGGGGTCGCGTCACTCGACGACCTGCGCGCCCTCGCCGCCCTGGTCACGGTGGGAGTCGAAGGCGCCATCGTGGGCAAGGCCCTCTATGCCGGGGCCTTCACGCTGCCTGAGGCCCTGCAGGCCGTCGCCGCCGCGGCCTGCGAGACTGGCTGACATGAGGCTGGCCGTCTGCTCGTCGAAGGGTGGCGTCGGCAAGACCGCAACCGCCGCCAACCTGGCTGCTGCGCTGGGTGCGCGCGGGCTGCGCGTGCTGGCAGTTGATGCGGACCCGCAGGACAGCCTCGGCCGGTCCTTCGGCGTGGTCGCCAAGGGTCGGGACGACTCCCTCGCCGGCCTGCTGGAGGACGTCGACGCCGACCCCGCGACGGTGGTGCGTCGCGACGTCGTGCCTGGGGTCGACCTGCTCCCGGCCCACTCCTCGCTGGAGGCCGTCGGGGTCGCGCTGGCCGCGCAAGGAGCGATCACCACTGCCGTACGACGGGTGCTGCGTCCGCTCCTTGCCGACTACGACCATGTGCTGCTGGACACCCACGGGGACCTCGGCAACCTGACGCTGGCTGCGGTCTGCGCGGCCGACGCGGTCCTCACCGTCTTCACCTCCGACCCGGGCTCGGCCCTCGGCGCAGTGCGGGTGTCGTCCTTCCTCGAGCAGCACCGCCGCTTCGAGAACACCCAGGCCGAGCTGCTCGGGCTGGCCTGCTCGCTCTGGGACAAGGAGGGCTTGGCCGCCCGCGAGGTCGCCGATGCCCTGGCCGGCACCGAGCTGCCGCTGCTCGAGACCCGGATCCCGCTGTCGCGCCGCGTCCCGTCGGCCACCTTGTCGAAGCGGCCGGTGGTGCTGGCCGCGCCGTGGTCGCCGGTGGCCCAGGCCTACACCGCCCTCGCTGACGAGGTCCTCGCCGCCGCCCGGCGCAAGGGGCTCTCGTGAACAACCTGCTCAGGGTCCAGCTGTCCCGCCCTGACCGGTGACCCGCGCGATCCGGGTCATCCCTTGCCTCGACGTGGACGCCGGCCGGGTCGTCAAGGGCGTCAACTTCACCGACCTCGTTGACGCCGGTGACCCGGTCGAGATGGCCAGGGTCTACGACGCCGAAGGCGCCGACGAGCTGGTCTTCCTCGACATCACCGCCTCGTCGGGCTCGCGCGAGACCACCTATGACGTGGTCCGCCGCACCGCTGAGCAGGTCTTCATCCCGCTCACCGTCGGTGGCGGGGTCCGGACCGTCGACGACGTCGACCGGCTGCTGCGCGCCGGGGCCGACAAGGTCGGCGTCAACACCGCCGGCATCGAACGGCCCGAGCTGTTGGCCGAGATCGCCAGCCGTTTCGGCAACCAGGTGCTGGTGCTGTCGGTCGACGCGCGACGTGCCCCCGGAATGCCCTCGGGCTTCGAGGTCACCACCCATGGCGGGCGCAACGGCACGGGCATCGACGCCGTCGAGTGGGCGGCCCGCGGCGAGGCGCTCGGCGTCGGCGAGGTGCTGCTCAACTCGATGGATGCCGACGGGACCAAGGCCGGTTACGACCTCGAGCTGCTGCGGTTGGTCCGTGCCGCGGTCGGTGTCCCGATCGTCGCGAGCGGGGGTGCCGGTTCGGTCGCCGACTTCGGGCCGGCCGTCGACGCCGGTGCCGATGCGGTGCTCGCGGCGAGCGTCTTCCACTTCGGAGAGCTCACGATCGGCGATGTCAAGACCGCCCTGCGCGCTGCCGGGCACCCGGTCCGCTGACCTGCCGACCCGTCCTGCATCGGTTCCTCATCTCGCACGGAGGGAATCTCAGGCGACGCGCGGGTGTCACACCTGGGAGGGTCGTGCCTCGATCCTCCCTGACCCGAGGAGCAGCGTGACGAGCCCCGCCCGGACACCGAAGGGTGTCATCCGTCGGGGCTTCGGAGTCCTGTGGATCGCGGTCACCGAGCAGCGCGGCATCTTCGCGGTGTCGGCCGTCGGGTCGGCGCTGTTCGGTCTCATGACGATCGCCCAGGCCTACGTCTTCGGCCACATCAC
The DNA here is from genome assembly GCA_046713755.1 of Mycobacteriales bacterium. GTDB lineage: Bacteria > Actinomycetota > Actinomycetes > Mycobacteriales > SCTD01 > JAUYQP01. The sequence goes on along the minus strand of JBKKBU010000123.1, from coordinate 2,859 downwards.
CGACACCGTCATCGCGCCGAGCATCAAGCGCGGGGACGTCTCCACGGCCGCCCTGGTGGGCAGCTTCCTCGCCGTCCTCGCGGTGGCGACGCTCAAGATCGTCGGCATCATCGCGCGCCGACTCGGCGCCGGGATCATGCAGTACCGCCTGCAGGCCGACTACCGGCGGCGGGTCACCCGGCAGTACCTCCGACTGCCGCTGTCCTGGCACCAGCGGCACCCGACCGGTGAGCTGCTGTCCAACGCCAACAGCGACGTCGAGGCCGCCTGGAGCCCGATCGCACCCTTCCCCTTCGCCGTCGGTGTCGTGTTCATGCTCGTCGGCACCCTCGGGCTGCTGATCGTCACCGACCCGGTGCTGGCGCTCGTCGGCTCGATCGTCTTCCCGTCGATCGCGGTGCTCACCGTCGTCTACTCCAAGCGCATGACGCCGCTCATGACCCGGGCCCAGCAGCTGCGCGGTGAGGTCAGCACGATCGCCCACGAGTCCTTCGACGGCGCCCTCGTCGTCAAGACGCTCGGCAAGGAGTCCGACGAGACCGAGCGCTTCCGCGCGAAGGCGCTCGAGCTGCGCGACACCATGACGCAGGTCGGTCGGGTGCGCGGTCTGTTCGACCCGATCATGGAGGCGCTGCCCGTCATCGGGGTCCTCGTGGTGCTGGTCGCCGGCACCTCGCGGGTCGGCAGTGGCGCGCTCGGCAGCGGTGAGCTCGTGCGGGTGGCCTACCTCTTCACGCTGCTCGCCTTCCCGGTCCGGGCCGTCGGCTGGGTTCTCAACGAGCTGCCCCGCAGCGTCGTCGGCTGGGATCGCATCCAGCGCGTCCTGGTGGCGGAGGGCTCTCTCGAGCACGGCACCGAGGAGCTCGCCGGTGCGGGCCCGGTGGCGGTCCGGCTGGCCGATGTCGGTTTCGCCTACGGCGACGACGAGGTCCTGCACGACGTGGCCTTCCACGTGCCGGCCGGCCGCACCGTCGCCCTCGTCGGCCCCACCGGCGCCGGCAAGTCCACGATCGCGGCGCTGCTGGTCCGGCTCGTCGACCCGGCGACCGGCGAGGTGTCGTACGACGGATCTGCACTGCCACGGCTCGCACCCGGCGCCGTGGCGCGGACCGCCGCGCTGGTCCCACAGCAGACGTTCCTGTTCGACGACACGGTCCGCGGCAATGTCACGCTCGGTCAGGCCTTCACCGACGACGAGGTCTGGATGGCGCTGCAGGTCGCGCAGGCGGAGCGCTTCGTCCGCGGTTTGGCCGACGGGCTCGACACCCTCGTCGGGGAGCGCGGCGCAACCCTGTCGGGCGGGCAGCGGCAGCGGATCGCGCTGGCGAGGGCGATCGTGCGTCGGCCGCGGCTGCTCGTCCTCGACGACGCGACGTCGTCGGTCGACCCACAGGTCGAGCAGCGCATCCTCACCGGGCTGCGGGCGGCCGGCCTGCCGTCCACGGTGGTGGTCGTCGCCTACCGCCGGGCGACCATCGCCCTCGCCGACGAGGTGGTCTTCCTCGAGGACGGTCGGGTCACCGCGCGTGGCACCCACGGGCAGCTCGTCCAGAGCTCCGCCGGCTACCGCGACCTGGTGACCGCCTACGAGCGCGCCGAGGCCGAGCGCGACGCCCTCGAGCTCGAAGCGCTCGAGCTCGAGAGCGGGGTCTCATGACTACCGCAGGCACCGTCGACGACCGCACCCTCGAGCGCGGCTCGTTCGCGACCCTGGCGCACGGGTTGCGACTCACCCCGGAGTTCCGTCGCGGCCTGGGCGTCACGCTGCTGCTCGCCCTGCTGGCGACCGGTGGCCGGGTCGTCGTACCCGTGGCCGTCCAGCAGACCATCGACCATGGGTTGCTCGCCGAAGGAGGGCCGGATCTCGGACTGGTCCGACTCGCCTGCGGCCTGGCCTTGCTGGCAGTCCTGCTGACCGCGGTCGCGGCGTACCGCATGAACGTGCGGCTCTACCGGAGCACCGAGGACGGCCTCGCCGCCCTGCGGGTCCGCGCCTTCCGTCGGGTGCACGACCTGTCGGTGCTCCACCAGCAGGCGGAGCGACGGGGGTCGCTCGTCTCGCGGGTGACCTCCGACGTCGACACGATGAGCACGTTCATGCAGTGGGGCGGGCTGCTCATCCTCATCAGCGTGGCTCAGCTGCTGCTCGCGACGGTGATCATGCTGGCCTGGTCCTGGCAGCTCACGGCCGTCACCTACCTCTGCTTCCTGCCGCTTTTCTTCGGGGTGCGCTGGTTCCAGGCGCACCTGCAGCGCGCCTATCGCCTGGTCCGCGAGCGGGTCGGCGAGCTGCTGGGTGCCGTGGCCGAATCGGTCGTCGGGGCGCCGGTCATCAAGGCGCACGGCGTGGAGGCCCGGACCGCGGAGCGGATCGATGCGGCGGTGGCCCGCACCCAGCAGGCCCAGACGGCGGCTCAGAAGATCGCCGCCACGACGTTCTCCTCCGGGGAGCTCACCGCGGCGGTCGCCACCGGCGCGGTGATCGTCGTCGGCGTCCTCATCGGCGTCGACGGCGGCATCTCGACCGGACGCCTGGTCGGCTTCCTGTTCCTGGTCACGCTGTTCGTCCAGCCGGTCCAGGTCGCCACGGAGGTGCTCAACGAGGCCCAGAACGCGGTGGCCGGGATGCGCCGCGTCCTCGGGGTGCTGGACACCCCCAGTGACGTCGCCGACCCCGTCGACGGTCGTGACCTGCCGGCCGGTCCGGTGGGAGTCGTCTTCGAGGGTGTCTCCTACGCCTACCCCGGCGGGCCGGTGGTGCTCCATGACGTCTCACTCGAGATCGCCCCCCGCACCCGGATAGCTGTGGTCGGCGAAACCGGGAGCGGCAAGACCACGTTCGCCAAGCTGCTGACCCGC
>JBKKBU010000122.1:0-5190 GCA_046713755.1 Mycobacteriales bacterium | reverse complement strand
TCCTCGGCCGCATCATCAGCAAGCGCCCCGGCCTCTAGGGCGAAGATGATCAGACATCACGCGCCTGTCTGATCAAGTACACCGGAAAAGGCCCCTTTCGCGGCTCTCCTGACTCATCCGTGGGTGGTTCTTCCCGGTAATGCGGGTCGGTGGCCGCCGAGGGAGAGCATGGCGAGGGCGATGAGGGCTTCGGGTGACTTGAAGCCGAACGCGATCCTGGTGAGTAGCCGGATCTTGGTGTTGGTGGACTCGACGAGCGCGTTCGAGAGGTTGTGCTCGAGGGCCGCGTCGATCGTCGCGCGGTGTTTGGTGATCGTGCGGGCGAGATCGATGAACGCTGTGATCTGGCATCGCCGGGCCCAGATCAGCCACTGATCCAGGGCCTCTTTGCCGGCGTCGCCTTTGACGGCGAAGACGTGCCGCAGTCCTTCTTTGAGCAAGTAGGCGCGGTGCAGCCGAGGGTCGGTCTTGGCGATCCAGGCGAGCTTGTCGGCCTGGTAGACGGTCAACGTCCCAGGGTTCTTCCACAAGGCGTAGCGGGCGCCCTTCAAGGCTTTGGCGCGTTCGTGCCCGGGCCGGGGAACCGCGTCCCTTCCTGGCCGACCCACGGTGCGCTTGGGTTCGGTCCGAGCAAGCTTCCGGGCGTCGTTCCAGGCTTGCCGGCGAACCTGATCGAGGGCATCGGTCGCCCAGGCGACGACGTGGAAGGCGTCCGCGCAGCGCACCGCCTGCGGGCAGCGGTCCTTCACGACGGCGGCGATCCAGTCGGCGGCATCGGCGCTCACGTGGGTGATCTGAGCGCACCGGTCCTCACCGAGCAGGTCGAAGAACGTCTCCAGGGTGGCCCTGTCCCGGCCAGGCGCGGCCCAGATCAGCCGACGGGCGTCGTGGTCCACGACGACCGTCAAGTACCGGTGCCCGCGTTTGTAGCTGATCTCATCGATGCCGATCCGGGCCAGCCCAGCGAGCCGGTCCACGGTCGCCTCGATGTCGGCCGAGACGCGGGTGATGATCGCCCCGACGGTTCGCCAGGCGATCCGCATCAGCTCGGTCACGGCGGTCTTGGAGCACTGCACCGCCAGCCAGGCGACCTGATCATCGAACGCCCGGGTGTGCCCGGCAGCATGCCGGGCCCACGGCACAGCCGCGACGACCACGCCATGCATTGGGCAGTTCACCCGAGGAGCGTCAGCCTCCAGCACAGCCTGGATGAATCCGAGGTCCAGTGCCCGCCAGCGCCGCCGGCCCTCGCCCTGGTCGTAGCCAGGGCGGCGCTTGTCGCACTGCCCGCAGCGACGACGTTGGCTCGCGAACGGCTGCACGTGAACCACCAGCAGACGCTCGTCCTCGTCGTACTCGATCTTCACGATCGTGGTGTGCTCGATCCCAAGCAGCCCAGCCCATAATCTGGCGTTGCGCACGCCGTTCCCCCGCCACCCTGCGATTCCGAACTCGACACTCGAAACCGTAGGCGGGGAACGGCGTGTCGCGCTTCAGGCGCTCTCAAGCACCCACGGAAGCGTCAGGAGAGCCCCAAAACTGGGCCATGAACGACGCTGGCCCTCCGCTCCAGGAGCGAAAGGCCAGGTCACACGGGTGGAGCTGAGGGGACTCGAACCCCTGACCCCCACACTGCCAGTGTGGTGCGCTACCAGCTGCGCCACAGCCCCGCGGTCGTGCCCGGTCAGCCTACAAGGAGTTGCCCGCGGCCCCGGTGGGCGGTCCGACGAGCGGTCCGAGGCCGGTGTTGTGGCGCTCGAGGCGCCAGCCCCGGCCGGCCTCGACCAGGGTGGTCCAGCAGGTGTTGCCGAGCGGCGCTAGCCGCCACCACAGCTCCGCCGGGTGCTCCAGGAGCAGCCCGGTCAGTGCTCTCGCCGTACCGCCGTGGGTGACAAGCAGCAGGGTCTCCTCGGCGCCCACCTCCGCAAGGACCTCCTCCAGGCACTCCATCGCGCGGGTGCCAACCTCGGCAGGGGTCTCGCCGCCGACCGGGTGGTCCTCGCCGCCGCGCCAGCGCAGGAAGCGCTCCGGCCAGCGCTCCTGCACCTCCGCTCCCGTGAGCCCCTGCCACTCACCGAAGTGCGTCTCGCGCAGCCGGTCGTCAAGGCGCAGCGGCAGCCCGACGTGCTCGCAGACGGCGCGAGCGGTGGCAGCGGCCCGGGACAGGTCGGAGGAGACGACCACGGCAGGTGCGTCGGCAGCGAAGACCACTCCGAGCGCTTCGGCCTGCACCTGGCCCAGTTCATCGAGGGCGACATCGAGCTGACCCTGGATCCGGCCGTCGGCGTTGTGGGCGGTGCGTCCGTGCCGGAGCAGGACGACGCGACGCGTCAGGAGCTCGCCCGATGGGCCGCGCGCGCCTCGTCCGCGTCGGTGAAGGGGATGACCGGGCAGTCCTTCCAGAGCCGCTCGAGCGCGTAGTAGATCCGCTCCTCCTGATGCTGCACGTGCACCACGATGTCGCCGAAGTCGAGCAGGACCCAGCGGCCCTCCTCGGCTCCTTCGCGGCGTAGCGGCTTGGCACCGAGGTCGCGCAAGCGGTCCTCGATGTCGTCGACGACCGCCTTGACCTGACGATCGCTGGGGGCCGACGCGAGCAGGAACACGTCGGTGATGACGAGCTGCTCACTCACGTCGAGCAGCAGGATGTCGACGGCAAGCTTGTCGGCGGCGGCCTGGGCAGCCGCGAGACCTAGCTCGACGGCGCGCTCGGAGGCAGGCACAGGGAACTTCTCTCAGTCAGGGGTGGGACGGGACAGTCTCCCACCTCGCCGATCAGGGCCGGAAGTCCGCTCCGACGACGATGATCACGTCGGCCACGTTGCCGATCGGCGATGTGGCTACGGCCGTCGCGGGCACCCCGATCGCCTTGGCGACCCGCTCCCCCAGCAGCTGTGCCTCAGGGGTCGCGTCGGGCACCAGGACCAGGGTCGTCCGGTAGTTGAAGTTCGGCGCGTTGCGCGAGTCGACGAAGACAAAGCCGGCAGGCACGATCTTCGCTCGCACCTTCTCACCGATGTTGGGCGTCCCGACGCCGTTGAGCACCAGGACCCGGTTGTCGCCCTTGCGGGCCCCTTCTGGCACCGACGGAGCGAGCAGCCGGTCCACCAGCATCCGCGCGGCGTCCGCGTCGATGCGGAAGGTGATGTCGTTGCCACCGGTGTCGATCTTGATGACCGGCAAGCTGTCGTACTGCAGCGCGTCGTCCTTCTCGTCGGACGCGAGACCCACGAGGAACTCCGACAGCTTCGGGACGGGAATGCTGGCGATGGACCGGTTGCCGAGTCCGGCCAAGATCCTGCCGACCTCAGCCGTCGACGCGGGGAGCTGCCGGATGATCCCGTCGAGCACCGCTTGCACCCTCGCCAACCTGGCCTGCTCCTCCTCGCCCGCCGCGAGGTACGACAGGAAGACCACCGCCCGTGCTCCATCGAGGCGCTGGCCGCCCGGGCTGAGCAGCACGACCCGACCGCCGGGCCCACCGAGGACGGGAACGTCGACGTCGACAGCGACCCCGCCGACTCCGTCGATCAGCCGGGTGAGCGAGGCAAGGTCGACCACCCAACCCGCGTCGACGGTGACCCCGAGCAGGTCGGACACCGCGTTGCGGGTGCTCTCGGGCGGCACCGAGCGCAGCGCCCGGTCGAGGCGCAGCTGCCCGCTACCCGGCACGTTGACGAGCAGCTGCGGCGGCATCAGCACCACCGAGCCGCTGCCGACGTTGGCGTCATCACCGCTGTCGGGGTCGTGCGCCATCAGCGACGTCGACAGGGCCGAACCCGACGGGCCCTGGACCTGGAACAGCAGGGTCGACTGCGTGCGGCCCTGCGCGGGCGGCGTAGCGATCTTCTCATCGCCTTGCTGGACGAGGTAGACCGTCATGGCGAGGAGCAGCACGACGGCCGACGCGCCGGCGACAGCCAGCAGCCGGCGTCGGCGCTGCCGCCGCTTGCGGCGCGCCTCGCCTCGGCGCCCCGTCGGGGTGCCTTCGAACTGGTAGCTGACGCTCACGTCCCGCCCCGGTAGAGGTTGCGCTTGTCGATGTACTGCACCACACCGTCGGGCACGAGGTAGTCGACTGGGCGTCCGCGCGCTACGCGTGTCCGGCAGTCCGACGACGAGATCGCGAGCGCCGGCACCTCCACCAGCGTTACCGATCCCGGCGGGAAGCCGGCCAGGTCGGCGGCGGCATAGCCCGGTCGGTCGACCCCGACGAAGTGCGCCAGCTCGAACAGCTCGGCTGACCGGTGCCAGCCGAGGATCTGCGCCATGGCATCGGAACCCGTGATGAAGAACAGCTCCACCCCTTCGCCGTACTCGCGGCGAAGGTCGAGCAGCGTGTCGAGCGTGTACGTCGGGCCCTCACGGTCCACGTCCACCCGACTGACGGTGAACCGCGGGTTGGAGGCTGTTGCGATGACTGTCATCCGGTAGCGGTCCTCGGCCGGGCTGACCTCGCGGTCGACCTTCTGCCACGGCGTGCCGGTCGGGACGAAGACAACCTCGTCGAGGTCGAACTCGGCCGCGACCTCGTTGGCGGCCGACAGGTGGCCATGGTGGATCGGGTCGAACGTCCCACCCATCACACCGACGCGGCTGCTCACACGACCCGATGCTAGTGGTGGGTCAGACCATCCGCCGCCGTGAGACGCGCCAGCCGAACCGCAGGACGAAGAAGGCCGCGACCCCGCAGAGCAGCACAAGCAGGGCAGTCCCGCTGCGGCGTACGAGCGCCTCGACACCGTCGACGAAGCTGTCCTTGGCATCGCCCGCGGCGGTGGCGAGGCCGTTCTGCTTCGGCTTCTCCTTCTCGGTCAGGACCGGGTCGTCGGCCTCGGTGACGGTGACCTCGAGCGTGGAGTACTCAGCCTGGCGCTCCAGAAGTCGGCGCTGGCCTTCAATCTTGTCGATCTGGCCGGTGATGCCGTCGACCCGCTGCTGGACCGACAGGATCTCGCCGATGGTGCGGGTCCGGGCCAGGATGTCGAGGAACCGCTCACGGGTGGCCTTGAGGGTCTTGAGCTGCGACTCGAGGTCGGTGTACTGCGCCGTCACGTCCTTGCCGGACGTCGTCGCGCTGCGCACCTCGGCCTTGAGCTTGCGCACCTTCGCGACCACGGCCTCGAACTGCTTCACCGGCACCCGGAGCGTCACCTTGCCGCTGGGCGTCTCGCCGGACTCCTGCGTCGA
>JBKKBU010000121.1:0-3332 GCA_046713755.1 Mycobacteriales bacterium | reverse complement strand
CCCGGGAGCTGCGTGGTCGGGCTGCCGAGCACGCCGTCGCGCACCGTCCAGCGGCCGAGCGCGTCCCCGGGCTTGTCGGCCGTGCGGGTGCGCAGGACCGGCGGCCCGGTGAGGGTCTTGCCGCCGTTGCTGGGCCCGGCCCGCTGGATGAGGGCCACCGGAGCGGCGATGTTGCCCGTGGCGGCACCCGGCTTCTTGGCCGCCTGGTTGTAGACGATCAGCAGTCGCTGGCTGGCGGGGTCGTAGGTCATCGTGAAGTAGTCGACCAGCGAGCGGTCCGCGCCCTGGAGGGTGCAGGCCAGGCCGGCCAGGCAGATCGAGTCGTAGTGGTTCGGGTGCGTCGTGGCCTGGGCCTGGTCGATCTGCGGGGCCGCGGCGAAGGCGTCCAACGTCTGGCTCACGTAGACGTGCCAGGTGGCCTTGAAGGCCCCGCTGTCCGGGCTGCCGACCGACGGGGTGCCGTAGAAGGCGACCGCGACGCGACCGGGTGCGCCGCCCGCGGCGACCCACGGCATGACCGTCGTCTCGACGCCCTCGCGGTTCACGCGGATCTTCTTGGTGAAGCCCGGGTTGACGTTGTTCATCTCCGAGGCCGACACCGGGTTCGGGCCCTTGCACTTGGCGACGTCCGCCGCGCGCAGCGCGACCAGGTAGGTGTCCCGCTGCCCGCCCTTCTCGGTGTAGGTCACGTAGATGTTGCCGGCGCGGTCGTGGTCCGCGGCGACGAAGCCGGCGGTCGGGTCGACCTCGGCGTCGACGGCGAGGCACTGCGAGAAGGTCTCGCCGCCGTCCAGGCTCAGGGCGAGCTTGACGAGATTGCCGTTGTTGTAGGGGAAGTAGACGACGTCCTTGTCGGCGGGCACGCCGGGGACCACGCCCTCCTTGATGGCGCGGAGCTGACCGAGCCGGTTGCCGTCCGAGGCCGCGGCGTACTGCGGGCCGAAGGTGAGCCCGCCGTCGGTGGACTTCTGGATGACTTGGGTGCCGCCGAGGACGGTGTTGTAGTTGAGGAACACGGTCTTGTCGTCGGTGAACTCGAGCCACTGGCGGTCGACGATCGACTGCTGGTTGAACTTCTCCAGGCCGTTCTGGTCGGGCGAGCGCTGCAGCGTGCGGCCGTTGTCGGGCGAGGTGAAGGTCGAGAAGCCGGTCAGCGGGCCCAGCCCGTTGAAGGCCAGCTGGCGGTTGCCGTCGGCGTTGACGTCCTGCCCCGTGCCGATCGCGCAGTCGCCGCCGCCCTGCGCCGTACCGGTCTCGCCGAACGGGGCTGTGCCCAGCGGGCGCCAGGTCTCCCCGCCGTCGACGGACACCGAGCCGTGGTCGGTGCCGTTGGACGCGCCGTTGGTGCCGCAGCTGTAGAGCACACCGGAGCGGTCGGCGAACGCCGCGGACTCGCCCTGCGAGCGCTGCGGGTCGGTGACCTGGCTGGCCCCGAACTCCAGGCCGCGGTCGACCGTCGGCCCGGCGGGGACGGGTGCCGGCTCCTCCGTCATCGCCGCGACGGGACCGCCGGGCAGGACGAGCAGCGCGAGGGCGAGCGAGGTGGCGCTGGTGAGCGCGAGGGCGGCGCGCAGGCGGTGCTGCATGGGGGTCCTCCAGGACGTCCGGTTCGTGCAGGCTTCGCCACGGGCGTCATGTTCCCTGCTCCCCAAGAGCCTGCGGTACGACGGTGCAGCTCGTCGACGGGCAGGTGCTGCCCGCTTGACTGTCAGCTAGGAGAGCTCGTCCAGCCCGGCTGTGGCCATGCCGGACCAGGTGCCGTCCACGAGGTGGGCGAGCACGACGAGGTCGCGCAGCTCGCCGGACTTGTCGCGGACGTGGTCGCGCAGCAGCGCCTCGGGCTCCAAGCCGATCGCCTCGAACATCCCGATGGCCGGCACGCTGTCGACGACGACCTCGACGACGGTCTTGGTGAGGCCGAGCTCGAGCGAGGTGAGCAGGCCGTGGCGGGCCAGCGCGCGGCCGATGCCCTTGCCCCGGGCGGCCGGGTCGACGACGACCCGAAGGCTGCCGACGTGCGAGGACCAGCCCACGAGAGGCAGCACCGCGACGTAGCCCAGCACCGCGTCGCCCTCGACGGCGACCGCCCGGCGGCCGCGGGTGTCGGTGAGCCAGGACTCGACCAGGCCCGGCTCGAAGACGTCCTCGGCGAAGCTGGCGTGGTCGGACTCGGGCACCCGGCCGAAGAAGTCCTGCAGTGGCGGGAGCAGGGCGGAGCTCAGGGGCTGGACGTCCATCAGGCGGTCTCCTGCTCGTCGGTCGGGTCCTCGTCGGCGGGGTCGCTGTGCTCGCGCAGCCAGCCGTAGATCCTGGGCAGCGTCGTGGTCGCCGCCGCTCTGCCCATCACCAGGCCGACGTGACCGGCCGGCAGCTCGAGCGTCTCGGCCTGCGCCGATCCGACCAGGTCGCACACGGGCGTGGCGGCCGCCGACGGCACGATGTGGTCCTTGGCCGCGACGACGTTCAGCAGCGGCCAGCTCATGTCCCGCAGCGACAGCGCCCGATCGCCCAGGCGCACGGTGTCGGCCATCAGCGAGCCGTCCCGCATGAGCTCGACGGTCTCGCGGAAGGCCCTGCCGGGGAAGGGGATGTGGTCGCGGGTCCACTGACCCATCACCTGGAAGCCCTCCATCTGCTTGTCGTCCCAGAGCTTCTCCCACAGCACGGCGTACTGCGTGAGGTCCGCGGTCGGCTTGAGCACGCGGAAGGCGTTGCGGATGACCTCCGGCGGGACGTTGCCGGTCTCGTCGACGAGGTCCTCGGGGGCCAGGCGCCCGCCGCTGAGCATCCGACCGAACATCCCCATCTCGCCGAAGTCCACCGGCGTGGCCATGGTGATGAGCGAGGCGACCGGCAGGTCCGGGTGCGCCGCGCCGAGCAGCAGCGACAGCAGACCGCCGTAGCAGTAGCCGATCACGTGCAGCTCGTCGACGTCGGAGGTGGCGAGCACCGCCTCGACCGCGGCCGGGAGCAGCTGGTCGACGTAGGTGTCGAGACCGAAGTCGCTCTCCCGCTCGTCCGGGATGTCCCAGTCGAGCATGTAGACGTCGAACCCCTGGTCGCGCAGGGCAGCCACGAAGCTGCTGCCCGGGTAGAGGTCCAGGATGTAGCTGCGGCTGATCAGGCTCATCACCACCAGGACCGGCGTGCGGGTCGTCACCCGGTCGCTGCGGTACCTCCACAGCTCGGCCTTCTCACGGCGCCAGACCACGTCCTTGGGCGTCGTCCCGACCTTGGGCCGGTCGATCCCCGTCACGTACTTCACGCCGTTGCGGGCGCGCAGCAGGTTGCGTCCGACGTCGCGGCGCACCCGCGCCACGAGGTCGTCCGGG
>JBKKBU010000120.1:0-5366 GCA_046713755.1 Mycobacteriales bacterium | reverse complement strand
TGCCTGCCGGTGATGCCTTCACCTGGGATCCGTCGTCCACCTACGTCCGCAAGCCGCCGTACTTCGACGGCATGAAGCGCGAGCCCGAGCCGCTCACCGACATCGCCGGCGCCCGGGTGCTGGCCGTGCTCGGCGACAGCGTCACGACCGACCACATCTCTCCGGCCGGCTCCATCAAGGGCGACTCCCCCGCCGGTCGCTACCTGCAGGAGCACGGCGTCAAGCCGCAGGACTTCAACAGCTACGGCAGCCGCCGTGGCAACCACGAGGTCATGATCCGCGGCACCTTCGCCAACATCCGGCTGCGCAACCAGCTGGCACCCGGCACCGAGGGCGGGGTGACCCTGAAGGACGGCGAGGTCGTCTCGATCTACGACGCCTCGCAGGCCTACCAGGCAGCGGGCACGCCGCTGATGATCCTGGCGGGCAAGGAGTACGGCTCCGGCTCGTCCCGCGACTGGGCCGCGAAGGGCACCGCGCTGCTCGGCGTCCGCGCCGTCATCGCCGAGTCCTACGAGCGGATCCACCGCTCGAACCTCATCGGGATGGGCGTCCTGCCGCTGCAGTTCACCGGCGGGGACAACGCTGCTTCACTCGGGCTGACCGGGCAGGAGACCTTCGAGATCACCGGCATCGCCGGCGGCGGTGACGTGCCCCGCGAGCTGACGGTGCGGGCCGATGACAAGGCCTTCACAGTCACGGTCCGCATCGACACCCCGGGTGAGCAGGGGTACTACCGCAACGGTGGGATCATGCCGTACGTCCTGCGCTCCCTGCTCTGATCTGGGGCTGATCAGGGACTGCCACAACGCCGCATCTGCCCCCACATGCGACACCGGGGCGAACAGCAGCGATACTGGTGTCCGTGCCAGCCCGACCCCGACGCTCCGATCACGGACGACCGGGGCATCGCGCGGCCGTGCGGCTCGTCGTAGCAGCGTCCCTGACCCGGGCGACCGCCGCGACGCTCTCCCCCTCGTCATCCCATCACTCCACGAAGGACCGCACGTGACGCCGCCTGCCAGTGCCGCTGCCCGCACGACCAAGAAGGTCGCTGTCGAGGCGGAGGAGCCCCTCAAGAAGACCCCGGTCAAGAAGGCCGCTGCGAAGCCGGCCGTCAAGAAGGTCGCTGCCCCGAAGAAGGGCGCCAAGGACGGCAAGGACCTGGCCCCTGCGGGTGACGGTCCGGACGCGGCCGATCTCGTCGACGACGCGGACCTCGACCCGGCCGCCATGGAGGCCGATCTCGCCATCGTGGTGGCCGACGGCGAGCCCGACGCCGCCGTCCTGGCGGCTGCCGATCCGGCCCTGGCCGCCGTCACCGGTGCCGTCGCCGCTGAGGACGAGGACGACGAGGACGACGAGGACGACGACACGCCGAAGCCAGCGTCCGACGACGACGACGACGAGAAGCCGCTCGCCGCCGAGGGCGAGGTCGGCATCTCCACCGACCTGGTCCGGGCCTACCTCAAGGAGATCCGCAAGGTCCCGCTGCTGACCGCCGAGATGGAGGTGGAGCTCGCCCAACGGATCGAGGCCGGTCTGTTCGCGGCCGAGAAGGTCCGCCAGGCCGACGAGGGTGAGGCCCCCAAGCTGTCGGCCGCGCTGCGCCGCGACCTCGAGTGGCTCATCCACGACGGGCAGCGGGCCAAGCGCCACCTGCTGGAGGCCAACCTGCGCCTCGTCGTCTCGATCGCCAAGCGCTACCTGGGTCGCGGGATGCTCTTCCTCGACCTCATCCAGGAGGGCAACCTCGGCCTGATCCGCGCGGTCGAGAAGTTCGACTACACCAAGGGCTACAAGTTCTCGACCTACGCGACCTGGTGGATCCGGCAGGCGATCACCCGCGCGATGGCCGACCAGGCCCGCACCATCCGCATCCCGGTCCACATGGTCGAGCAGATCAACAAGCTCACCCGCGTCCAGCGCGAGATGCTCCAGGAGCTCGGCCGCGAGCCGACGCCGGAGGAGCTCGCCAAGGAGCTCGACATGACCCCGGAGAAGGTCGTCGAGATCCAGGGCTACGCCCGGGAGCCAGTGAGCCTCGAGACCACCATCGGTGACGACCAGGACTCCTCGCTCGGTGACTTCATCGAGGACGCGGACGCCCCCGTCGCGGCCGAGGTGGTCTCCTACGGCCTCATGCAGGAGCAGCTCAACGAGGTCTTGCGCACCCTCACCGACCGCGAGGCGGCCGTCGTGAAGATGCGCTTCGGCCTCGTCGACGGCCAGCCCCGCACCCTCGACGAGATCGGCCGCGAGTTCGGGCTGACCCGCGAGCGGATCCGCCAGATCGAGTCCAAGACCCTGTCGAAGCTGCGGCACCCCTCGCGCTCCCAGAAGCTGCGCGACTACCTCGACTAGGCGGTTCGCAGCGCGACTCGTCGTCATCGACTCGGGCGGCCGGGCGCTGCTGCTGCGCTACGACGACCCACCCCCGATGGGGGTGCACTGGTCGACGCCCGGCGGCGGCATCGAGCCCGGCGAGTCCGAACGCGACGCCGCGGCGCGCGAGCTGCGCGAGGAGACCGGGTGGACCGACGTCGACATCGGCGAGCAGCTCGGGCGGACCGTCCGTGAGGTCGTGCGCACCGACGGCCCGATCGAGCAGCACGAGGTGCACTTCGCCGTCCGCGTCGCCGGCGTCCAGCGCCCCATCTCCGAGGCCGGGCACGCGGCCGACGACATCGCCGGCTGGCGCTGGTGGACCCGCGCCGAGCTGGTCGCAGCGCAGGAGCCCATCTGGCCGATCGAGCTGCCGACCCTGCTTGACCGGGCCGACGCGCACCGAGGGCACGCCCCGCACACGAAGTGATCGTTTGCGGGGCACGCCCCGCATGGCAGCTCCCGGCGACGATCACTTCGTGTGCACGGCGGGCCCGGCTGACCCGGGTACGCCGGGGCCAGTACGGCACCCGTCGTACGGTCTGGTCGTGAAGATCGTGTCGCCCGAGGAGTTCGAGGGCTACGTCGCCGATGCCCTCGACGAGCTGCCGCCCGAGCTGGCGGCCCGCTTCGCCAACGTCGTGGTCGTGGTCGAGGACGAGAACGACGAGGAGCCCGATCTGCTGGGGCTCTACCAGGGCATCCCGCTCACCGAGCGGGAGCACTACAGCGGCGTGCTGCCGGATCGGATCAGCGTCTACCGCATTCCGTTGTGCCTCATGGCGGAGGACACCGACCACCTCGTCGAAGAGATCGGGATCACGGTGGTGCACGAGTTCGCCCACCACGTCGGGATCGACGACGACCGCCTGCACCAGCTCGGCTGGGACTGACTCGGGACCAAACGGTCATCTCGGAACCGGGATGACCAGGGGCCAATTCGCGGTTACCGTGTGTTGAACCGACGCGTCCGTGGGGGTGGCCGTGAGCACGCTCGACGAGAGCCCGCCGCGGACCTCTGCTGGGCCTGCCGCCCGGCACTTCCGGCTGGCAGACCGGGTGCACGTCCCGGGTCGGCTGTGGTCCGGGGTCGTCGAGATGGCCGTGCTCGGCGCCCTGTTCCTGCTCTACGAGATCGGTCGGCACGCGGTTCGGCGGCGCGAGTCGCTGGCTTTCGACGACGCCGAGCTGCTCGTGACCCTGCAGAAGAACCTGTTCCTGCCCCGCGAGACGACCGTCCAGGGCTGGATCCTGGGGCACGAGACGCTCATCGTGGCGGCCAACACCTACTACGTCACGGTGCACTTCCCGGTGACCGTCGCGTTCCTGGTCTACCTGTGGGCCCGTCGGCCGGCCGTCTACGGCTGGGCCCGGACGGCGCTGGTGAGCGTGACCATGGTGGCGCTGCTGCTGCACGTCACGTTTCCGTTGGCCCCGCCGCGGATGCTGCCGGGTTTCGTGGACACGATGGCTGTCTACGGCCCCACGGCGTACGGGCAGGGCACCCAGTCTGTCGCGAACCAGTTCGCCGCCATGCCCAGCCTGCACGCCGCCTGGGCGATCATCGTGGGGATGGTCTTGTTCATGACGGTGCGCCGCCGGTGGCGGTGGCTGTTCCTCCTGCACCCGGTCCTGACGATCTTCGTCGTGATCGCCACGGCCAACCACTTCTGGCTCGACGTGGCGGCGGCCGGCTTCCTGGTGTGGCTGGCTGTGCTGGCCCAGAGCCCCTGGAAGCGGCTCCGCAGCCGGTGCGAGCCGATCTGAGCTGTTCCGTAGCCGTGGAGCACCCCGATCGACACAGTTGACTGCCTGTGTCACGCTCCTGTGTGAGCGACTTCACCGCTCCGCCTCCTTCCGGAATCCTGCTCGATGCCGGATCGTTGTGTCCTCGAGGGCCGTACCGGTCAGTAGCTACTGCTCGCTAGCGCGCCCCGTTCCCGAACCGCCCACTGCAGCCAGGAGTTACCCCATGCCCGCCGCCCGCCCCGCCGACGTCGTCGAGGCGCTGGTCGAGCGTTCCCGAGTCGAGGGACCGCTGTCCCTCGACCAGCTCCGTGAGGCCTTTGACGCTGCCGGCGTCGGCCCCGCCGAGGCCCGGACCGTCCTACAAGCCCTGACCGAGAGCGGCATGGTCCTCGGCTCCCACGAGCCGGGTGACCGCGCCAAGGGCGCCCGCCGCTCGGCGGCCAAGCCCGCCGCGCAGTCCCGTCCTGCCGCTCGACCCGCGACCCGCGCCAAGGCCGGCGGTGCCAGGCGCCCTGCCGGCCGCACCGTCGCTGACACCGCTACCGACACCACCGCCGACGAGCTGGTCAGCGTGGGCGGCGGCGACACCCCCCGACGGACCCGCTCGTCCCGGGCTGCAGCGACCGAGACGCCGGCGCCGCCCGTGGTGGAGGAGGTCGTGCCGACCGTCGTCCCCGTCGACACCACGACTGACACGACTGACGCGTCCGACGCCACCGACGCTGCCACCGAGGCTGCCGAGCCCGACGAGGACGCCCCCATCGCGCTGGACGAGGCGCCGCCCGGCATCGACCTCGTCAAGGCCTACCTCCGCGAGATCGGCAAGGTCGCGCTGCTCACCGCCGAGCTCGAGGTCGAGCTCGCCAAGCGCATCGAGGCCGGCCTGTTCGCCGCCGAGAAGCTCCGCCAGCACCACGCGGGCGAGACCAAGATCCCGGCCGCGATGCGCCGCGACCTCGCGCTCATCGAGGTCGACGGCGAGCGCGCCAAGCGCCACCTGCTCGAGGCCAACCTGCGCCTCGTGGTGTCGCTGGCCAAGCGCTACCAGGGCCGCGGCCTCGACCTGCTCGACCTCGTCCAGGAGGGCAACCTCGGCCTGGTCCGCGCCGTCGAGAAGTTCGACTACGCCAAGGGCTACAAGTTCTCGACCTACGCCACCTGGTGGATCCGCCAGGCGCTGCAGCGGGCACTCGCCGACCAGGGCCGCACCATCCGGGTGCCGGTCCACATGG
>JBKKBU010000119.1:0-3153 GCA_046713755.1 Mycobacteriales bacterium | reverse complement strand
ACGCGACGAAGACGGTGCCGATGAACAGGACCATTTCCACCAGACCGAAGACGCCCAGCTGGTTGAACGAGACAGCCCACGGATAGAGGAAGATGATCTCGATGTCGAAGATGATGAACAGCATCGCGGTCAGGTAGAACTTGATCGGGAAGCGGCCACCACCCATGGGCTGCGGAGTCGGCTCGATCCCGCACTCGTAGGCGTCGAGCTTGGCGCGGTTGTAGCGCTTCGGACCGATGAAGCCGGCCGCCAGGACCGAGCCGGCCGCGAAGGCCAAGGCCAGCACGAACAGGACGAGGATCGGGACGTAGACGTCCATCAGGCGTCCTCCTCTCGGGCGGGCTGTGCCGGCGCAACCTGCTGGCGGGCCTGGTCGGCCCGACGTGGCAGCCTACGGGGGACGACGCTCGGCGAGGTCATGGGGGTCACGCCGCCGGAGCGACCTTCGCGAGGCCGTTGATGACACGGTCAAGCGCGTCACCGCCCCGCGGGTCGGTCAGGTTGGCGAGCAGCTTCAGGGTGAACTTCATGAGCAGTGGTCGCGGCAGCCCGTGCCGGGTCGCGAGCTGCATGACCGCCGGGTTGCCGATCAGGCTGACGAAGACCCGGCCGAGCGTGTAGTAGCCGCCGTAGGTGTCCTTCATGGCCTGCGGGTAGGCCTGCAGCGCCTGCTCGCGTCCGGGACCGGCCGGTCGCGACAGCGCCTGCGCCGCGATCTCGGCGGCGAGCAGCCCCGACTCCATGGCGTAGGCGATGCCTTCGCCGTTGAACGGGTTGACCGCGCCGGCGGCGTCACCGACGAGTAGCACCCCTCGGGTGTAGTGGGGCGTGCGGTTGAAGCCCATCGGCAGGGCGCCGCCGCGGACCGGCCCGGTGGCGTGCTCCTCGGTGAACTGCCACTCCTCCGGCATCCCGCCGGTCCAGCTCGCGAGCAGCTTCTTGTAGTCGGTGTCCTGCCAGGCCTTGGTCGTGTTGAGGATGCCGAGCCCGACGTTGGACGTGCCGTCGCCGACCCCGAACACCCAGCCGTAGCCGGGCAGCAGGTCGCCGTTCGCGGCGCGCAGCTCCAGCCAGGACTCCAGCATGTCGTCGTCATGGCGAGGGCTGGTGAAGTAGCGGCGTACGGCGACGCCCATCGGCCGGTCGTCGCGCTTGGCGAGGCCCAGCGCGAGCGCCAGCCGGGCACTGGTGCCGTCAGCGGCGATGACGAGCGGCGCCCGGAAGGTGGTCTCGGTGCGCTCCGGCCCGACCTTCGCGGTCACCCCGATCACCCGGCCGGCGGCGTCGAGGACGGGTCCGGTGACGGTGGTGAGCTCCTGCAGGCGGGCGCCGGCCTTCTGGGCCTGCCGGGCGAGCAGCTCGTCGAAGTCCAGGCGGGGACGAACCAGGCCGTACGGCGGGTAGCTGGCCAGCTCCGGCCACGGCAGCTCGAGTCGCAGGCCGCCGCCGATGATCCGCAGGCCGTGGTTGCGGATGAAGCCGTTGGTTTCGGAGGTGTCCACGCCCATGGTCACGAGGGACCGCACGGCCCGCGGGGTGAGCCCGTCGCCGCAGACCTTCTCGCGGGGGAAGGCCGTCTTCTCGAGCAGCAGCACGTCCAGGCCGGACTGCGCGAGCTGGTGCGCGGCGGCGCTCCCACCAGGTCCGGCGCCGACGACGACGACGTCAGCGTCCTGCACCGCTGGGGTCGTCACCGGGGGCTCCGTCCTCGCTTGTGAAACTTTTCACGAGCGCTGCGGGAAGTGTAGTGCTTCGGTGTCCGCGGGGCACCTCGTCGTTTCCCGCCGGCCGCCTACCTAGGCCGGGTTGCGCGGTGGAGGGCGACGATGCCGCCGGTGAGGTCGCGCCAGGCGACCTCGCCCCAGCCGGCCGACTGCAGGTCGGTCGCGAGCTCAGCCTGGGCCGGCCAGGCCCGGATGGACTCGGCGAGGTAGGAGTAGGCAGCGGGGTCACTGCTGACCCGACGCGCGACGGCCGGAAGGGCCTTCATGAGGTACTCGACGTAGACCGTGCGGAACGGCGCCCAGGTCGGGTGGCTGAACTCGCAGACCACGAGTCGACCGCCCGGCTTGGTGACCCGGAGCAGCTCAGCGAGCGCCTGCTGTCGGTCGGCGGTGTTGCGCAGGCCGAAGGAGATCGTCACGGCGTCGAAGGCCGCGTCGGCGAACGGCAGTCGCAGAGCGTCGCCCGCCACCAGCTCGACGCCGCGGTGGGCCGCCTGCTGGCCGACGCGCAACATGCCGAGGCTGAAGTCGCAGCCGACGACGGCCGCGCCGCTGGTGGCCAGGGCAGCGCTGGAGGTGGCGGTGCCGGCAGCGAGGTCGAGGACGCGCTGACCGGGTTGCAGGTCGAGGGCGTCGCGGACCGCCGCCCGCCAACCGCGGTCCTGCCCCAGGGACAGCAGCGTGTTGGTGAGGTCGTAGCGGGCGGCCACCTCATCGAACATGGCGGCCACCGCGGCCGGGTCCTTCTCGAGCGTCGCGCGGGTCACGGGTCCAGTGTCCCAGGCACCGCTGCCGTGCTGCCCGCCGGACACCGGACATCCACCTCGCCGCGACTGCCGCGTGGCCACGCGCCGGCTGGCACCGATACCGATCAGGTGGATGCCCCGCGTCCGGCGCATGCCAGGGGCGGGAGCGCGTGGCCCGTTCGGGCGCGTGTGGGTGCCAGGCCCGTGCGGGTGTCAGGCGCGGCGGTGGACGAGCCGGCCGGCCAGGACCGTCGCGGTGCAGCGGCCGGCGCCGTGCTCGACGAGCGCCTCCGCGATGTCACCGTCGGTGGGCACGTCGAAGACCGCCAGGTCGGCCCGTCGGCCGGGCTCGATGGTCCCGGCCTCGACCCCGAGGGCGGCTGCCCCGCCGGTGGTCAACGCGGCGAGCAGCGCCGGTCCGGTCCCTGTCAGGCCCTGCCTCGCCGCCAGGTCCCGCGCCGCCCGGGCCTCGGCCAGGAGGTCGAGGTCGGGGCACGAGGCGAGCGAGTCGGTGCCGAGGGCGATCGGCGACCCTTCGGACAGGTAGGCAGCCACGGGCGCCTCCCCGGCTTGCAGGATCGCGTTGCTGCGGGTGCACAGGGCGACCGCCGTACGCCGGGTGCGCAGCAGCTCCCGGTCGGACTCGCTCACATGGACCCCGTGCGCGATGTGGACGTCGGGGC
>JBKKBU010000118.1:0-6171 GCA_046713755.1 Mycobacteriales bacterium | reverse complement strand
TCTGGGCCCTCTCTTAATCCGCGGGTTCGGGGTTCAAGTCCCTGGCGGCGCACCCCTGGACCTGGCCTTCTTCCCTGTGGGAGGGGGCCAGCGTCCGTTACGGGAGTTCTGGCTACTCCCAAAGTTGTCGTGCGTACGTCGCGCTGCCCGGTCGCCGACTGCTTCCGCCGCAGAGTGCCTCCTGGACCATGAGGCGACTGCCCGTCGGGCGGACTACTTCCCTTGCTGACTCACTACCCGGTAGCTCAAGGGGATCTGCTCGCTTTCGGCGCTGAAGATGCGAACGAGGTACTGGCCGCCCGGGAGCGCTCCCTTGAGGTCGCTGACGGCCGTGGCGCCGATCGATCCGAGCTGCACCCGCCCGTCAAGGTCGGTGACGGCGACGCGGACGCTGTCGCCCTTCGCGGTCGCCACCACATGGATGACGCCACCGGGCCAGTCCAGCCCCCAGAAGTCAACATCGTCGAGTCGGTCGATCTCGCCAGCGATCACCTCCCCGGGCGGCCCGGAGGACTCCAATGCCACCGACGTCGGATGCCCGCCACGATCGTCGCCGTCGCTGCTGACGGTCACGCCCGGCTGGTCCGTCGGACGGGGGCCCATGTCGTCACATTCCCGCGGGATCTGGTTGAGCTGCTCCGAGGTCAACTCGCTGACCTCAGCGTCAGTGGGGCAGTCAGGTTCTGCGCGCAGCTGGTTCTCCCCGCAGCCCGCCAGCATGATCAGGACAGCCGTCCACCACGCGGCTGTCGCCGTCGCCGTCGCGCTCAGCGTCGAAGCAGAGTGGGCTACCACGTCGGCAACCTAGTGCTGTTGCGTGAGCAAGTCGGCCCGCGCGTACTCTTCGGCCCGCATGACACAGCAAGGGGGGAAGGCGTGGGGCTCGGAACCTGGCCGTCGCTGGCGTCCCTTCGTCCGCACTCCCTCGCCTACCGCAGGGTTGATTACCTGCGTGGCGCTGTGGGCGCCTTCCTCGGCGTCCTCCTCGCCGGCCTCACAGCCGAGGTCGTGCCCGGAGGCAGCGTGACGCTGGCCGCCATCGTGGCGCCGATGGGGGCTACGGCCGTCCTGCTCTTCGCCGCTCCGGCCAGCCCCCTCGCTCAGCCCTGGCCGGTGCTGGTCGGCAACATGGTGTCGTCCCTGATCGGGATCGCTTGCGCTCGGGTCATCGACGACACCGTGCTCGCCGCAGCAACCGCCGTGGGCCTGGCCATCGCTGTCATGATGAGCCTGCGGTGCCTCCATCCGCCTGGAGGCGCCTGCGCGCTGTTCGCGGCCGTGGGCGGGGCCGACGTGGCGGACCAGGGCTTCGCGTTCGCCCTCTGGCCGGTGGGGGTGAACACCCTGGCCCTGCTGATCGTCGCCGGTCTCGTCAACAACCTGTCCGGTCGGCCCTACCCGCACGTCCCCGAGGCCCCACCGCCTCGTCTCGGGACCGACCCCGTTCCGAGCCAACGACTCGGGGTGCAGACAGCAGACATCAGTCAGGCGATGCGGCGCTTGGACAGCGGCCTTGACGTCCTCCCGGGCGACGTGATGACGCTGGTGCGGGACGCCGCGGCTTTCGCCCTCGACCGTCGACTGGGACAGCTGCGCTGCGAGGCCATCATGGCGCGGGACGTCCAGACGCTGCTGCCCTCCGAAAGCGTGTATCGGGCCCGCCTGATCATGAACCAGCACCACGTCAAGGCCGTCCCGGTCCTCGATCCAGAGCGTCGCGTGGTCGGGATCGTCACGGTCTACGACCTGTTCAACCTCGACGTGGCGAACGTCGAGGTCGTCTCGAAGGTCATGAGCACCCCGGTCACCACCGTGCAGGCCGACACCCCGGTGGCACGGGTGGTCGCGCTGATGAGCGACCGCGGGCTACGCCACCTACCAGTCGTCGACGGGGCGGACCGGCTCGTGGGAATCGTCACCCGCAGCGAGCTGATTGCGGTGCTGCACCAGGCCCTCGTGGAGCCCTGACGGCTGCCGAGCACACCCGTTTGGCGGTACGGATCGACCCAAACCGGACCGATACCTCAGGCGTGAGCCGGCGATCTGCCCTACGCGCGCTCGGCGGTCTATTAGCCGCTGGGCTGCTGCTGCCTGCCCTTGGCACCGCACTGCTGCCCCATCCAGCAGCCGCGGCCGGCACGCATATGGCGCCTGCAGCGCCCAAGGCCAAACCGACCGCGACACCGAGGGGCAAGGGCGGTGGCCGACCCCAGACCTCCCCGACCCCGACCCCGACCCGATCCCCCACCGTGGCGGCCCCCGCCCCGAGGGCAACGACGCCGCCGGCCCCCGTCGCCACCCGGACCGGCGCAGTCTTCGGGCCACGCATCACGCCGAGCAACCTCGCGACCCGGCGGGCCAGCACCAGCGCCCCTCAGTCCACTCCGTCGGCGAGCAGGTCAGCAGCGGCCATCCCAGCCGACCCGGCCGCCCCGGTCGAGCCGGCTGACGCAGCCACCCCGCGGCGTCGCTTCGACCAGGTCAGCGAGAGTTTCGCGATCGCCGCGAGTAACCCGCAGCTGCCCCTCGGCGTACTCGGGGCGATGCTGCTGTTCCTGCTCGTGCAGAACCGCATCGACCGCAAGGACCCGAAGCTGGGGCTGGTGAACGCCGACGGCGACCTCGAGCTGGAGTTCAGGGCGCCGGTGCGCCGGACCGATCCGCCGGTGAGACCACGGGCTGCGCCGCGGCCACGGCTGCAGGTCGTCTCGCGCTCGCCCTACTACTACCAGCCCAGCGCCCTGCCCGAGCACCCCTGAGGGACGCCGGCGGGGCGGGGCCTACTTCGCCAAGAAGGCGAGCAGCGCAGCGTTGAACTCCGTGACGTGCGAGGCGTTGATCGCGTGCGGGCCGCCCTTGATGACGACCAGCTCGGCACCGGAGATCAGCTCTGCGGCGCGCTGGCCGCTCACCTCGAAGGGCACGATCGCGTCCGCATCGCCGTGGATGACCAGGGTGGGCACGTCGACCTTCGCGACGTCACCACGGAAGTCGGTCCGACCGAAGGCGTTGATGCAGTCGAGGGTTCCCTTCGGTGACGCACCGGCCGCCAGGCTGATGGCGTACTGCCGCTGCGCCTCGCTCACCTTGAGCTCCCCGTTGGCGCTGAAGAAGGCCTGGGTGAAGCCGTCGAGAAACGCCAACCGATCCCCGGAGACCCCCGCCTGGAAGCCCTCGATGGTCGCGTCGTCGAGGCCGCCCTCGGGGTTGTCCTCGCTCTTGTAGAGGAACGGCGGGACGGCCGCGGCAAGCACTGCCTGCGCAATCCGCTCGGTGCCATAGGTCGCGATGTAGCGGACCACCTCACCACCACCCATGGAGAACCCCGCGAGGGTGACGTCCCGCAGATCCAGCTGGGTCAGCAGCGCATCGAGGTCGGCCGCGAACGTGTCGTAGTCGTAGCCGTCCCACGGCTGCGACGACTGGCCGAAGCCGCGACGGTCGTAGGTGACGACCCGGTAGCCGGCCTCGATGAGCGCGGGGACCTGGTTCTCCCACGTGCGACTGGACAGTGGCCAGCCGTGGATGAGAACAACCGGTCGGCCAGTGCCGTGGTCGGTGTAGTGAAGTTCGACAGGGGTGGTGTTGTCGGTTCCAACGGTCATCGTGGGCATAGCGTTCCTCCGAGGTCAGGTGAGGGGTGCGGGTAGTGCTGACAACCCACCCCTACCCACGGCTGTTCCTCCGGTGACGCAACCTCTGGTCAAGTACGTGGACGTCCACGTATTCTGGGGCGACCACCCCCCAGGACCGGAGCCTCCCGTGGCCAAGCCCGACCTGCATGTGCCGACCCATCCGGTGCGCTTCGTGACGGCCGCCAGCCTGTTCGACGGCCACGACGCGGCCATCAACATCATGCGGCGGGTCCTCCAGGCGCAAGGCGTCGAGGTGGTGCACCTCGGCCACGACCGCAGTGTGGACGCGGTCGTGTCCGCCGCCCTCCAGGAGGACGTGCAGGGCGTAGCCGTCAGCAGCTACCAGGGCGGCCACGTCGAGTACTTCAGCTACCTCAAGGAGCGGCTGGCTGAGGCGGGCGCCGACCATGTCCAGGTGTTCGGCGGCGGGGGCGGCGTCATCGTCCCCGAGGAGATCGCCCTGCTGAAGGAGCGCGGCGTCACGATCTTCGCGCCCGAGGACGGCCAGCGCCTCGGTCTCGCCGGCATGATCAACAGCCTGGTCCAGAGCTGCGATGTCGACCTCGCGGCCACCCCGCCGACGCTCGAGGACGTGCTCGCCGGCAACACCGCCGCGCTGGCCCGTGCGATCACCGTGCTCGAGGCCGGCCGCTCCCCCGAGCTCGCCACGGCCCTGCGCGAGCGGGCGGGCACGGCGCCGGTCCTCGGCATCACCGGCACCGGTGGCTCCGGCAAGTCCAGCCTCACCGACGAGCTGCTCCGCCGGCTGCGCCTCGACCAGGAGGACAAGCTCCGGGTCGCCGTCATCGCCGTCGACCCGACCCGTCGCAAGGGCGGCGGAGCGCTGCTGGGCGACCGCATCCGGATGAACAGCATCAGCGGCGGCGGGGTGTTCTTCCGCTCGCTCGCCACCAGGACCTCGGGCAGTTCCGCGCCGACCTACCTCGCCGACACGATCGCCGCCTGCAAGGCGGCCGGCTTCGACCTCGTCGTCGTCGAGACGCCCGGCATCGGCCAGGGCGACGCCACGATCACCGACTACTGCGACGTGAGCCTCTACGTCATGACCCCGGAGTACGGCGCCGCGTCGCAGCTCGAGAAGATCGGCATGCTCGACCAGGCCGACGTAGTGGCCATCAACAAGTTCGAACGACGCGGAGCGGAGGACGCCCGGCGCGACGTCGCCCGCCAGCTGGTCCGCAACCGCGAGGCGTTCGGCCAGAGCTGGGAGGACATGCCGGTCTTCGGGACCAGCGCCGCCCGCTTCAACGACGACGGTGTCACGGCCCTCTACCAGCACCTGCGCGGTCTGCTCATCGACAAGGGCCTGGATGCCAGCGCGGGCGTCCTGCCCGTCGTGGCCACCAAGACCTCCACCGGGCTGACCAGCGTGCTGCCGGCCGCCCGCGAGCGCTACCTCGCCGAGATCAGCGCGGTCGTCCGTGGCTACCACGCGGAGACCACCAAGCAGGCAGCGCTGGCTCGGCGTCGTCAGCACCTGCAGACCGCCCGTGACCTGGTGACCGACGCCACCGAGCTCGACGCCCTCCTGGAGATCACCCACCTCACCCCCGACGTCGACGCAGCCCTCGCGCAGTGGCCGGCGCGCGTCGAGGAGTACTCCGGCGACGAGCTCGTCTACAGCGTGCGGGGCCAGGAGATCCACACGCCGCTGACCCGTCAGACGCTGTCCGGCAACTCCGTTCGTCGGGTAGCGCTCCCCCGCACCACCGACCACGGCGAGCTGGTCGGTTTCCTGCGCCGCGAGAACCTGCCTGGTTACTTCCCCTTCACCGCAGGCGTTTTCCCTTTCAAGCGGCAGGGCGAGGCGCCGGCCAGGATGTTCGCCGGCGAGGGTGACGCATTCCGCACCAACCGCCGCTTCCAGGTCCTGTCGGAGGGACAGCCCGCGACTCGACTGTCGACGGCCTTCGACTCCGTGACGCTCTACGGCCGCGACCCCGATCTGCGCCCTGACATCTACGGCAAGGTCGGCACCTCAGGCGTCTCCATCGCGACGCTCGATGACATGAAGGTCCTCTACGGCGGCTTCGACCTGTGCTCCCCCACCACGTCGGTCAGCATGACGATCAACGGTCCCGCGCCGACGATCCTGGCGATGTTCCTCAACACCGCGATCGACCAGGAGCTGGCGAAGCGGCCCGACGAGGACCCGTCGCAGGTGCGCCAGTGGGTGCTGCAGAACGTCCGTGGCACGGTCCAGGCCGACATCCTCAAGGAGGACCAGGGCCAGAACACCTGCATCTTCTCGACCGAGTTCGCGCTGCGGGCGATGGCCGACATCCAGCAGTGGTTCGTCGACCAGGAGGTCCGCAACTTCTACTCCGTCAGCATCTCCGGCTACCACATCGCCGAGGCCGGAGCCAACCCGATCAGCCAGCTCGCCTTCACCCTTGCCAACGGCTTCACCTACGTCGAGGCCTACCTGGCCCGCGGCATGTCGATCGACGACTTCGCCCCCAACCTGTCGTTCTTCTTCAGCAACGGCATGGACGCCGAGTACACCGTCATCGGT
>JBKKBU010000117.1:0-7869 GCA_046713755.1 Mycobacteriales bacterium | reverse complement strand
GCCTCGCCCTGCGTGGTCGCGGGTAGCGCGGTGCGCGTCGGAGTCCCGGCGAAAGTCGCCGCGACGTCGCCACCGGTCACCGTCCACTCGTAGGCATCGGTGTAGGTCCGCACGACGACCCGGTCGGCCCGGGGGCTGATGTCGCCGCCGGTCGTGGCCAGCTGACCGGCCGGGCCGATGGGTCCACCCGCGGTGCCGCTGGGCAGCACCCGGAACGACCCCACCTCGGTCAGCACGTTGATGGCCGTCGTCGACGGCTGCATCGGCGCGGCGTAGACACCCGCCATCCCGGCGTACGTCTTGGTCACGACGAAAAGCTGGCCGGTGCGGGGGTGGACGAGGAGCGTCTCGGCGTCGTGCGCCCCGTCGGCGTAGCGGAAGCGGTAGGCCGTCGACCGCACGGCTTGGACGGCGGGTCGGGTGCGTGGCTCGGTCACCCGGTGCACGACCACCTCGGTCCGCTGCATCGCGTTGTCGCCGAAGTCGCCGAACCACAGCGCGCCGGCGCCGCGCGCCATGTCCTCCCAGTCGGAGGCGTTCACCCCGGTGAGGGAGATGGTCGCGAGGGTCCGACAGCTGCGGTCCAGGGCGAAGAAGCGGGCACTGTCGCCGCTGTCGTTGTGCGTGAAGATCACGTCGCCGGAGACGGCTACGCCGCTGGACTCCGTGATGCGATCGTCGCGCAAGGAGCAGAGCACCGGATCCGCCGCCGGCGCGGCGGTCGCCAACCCGGTAAGGGTGGCAAGGGCGAGGGTGAGCCAGCGGGTGATCACGCGGATCCAGTTCACCGCACGACCTCCCGCTCCTGGCTACACCGGGGTGAACGACAGGGGAACGGTCAGCCGTAGACCCGTCGAGTGACCCACTCGGCTACCAGAGCCGGCTTGGTCTCGCCCTCGATCTCGACCGTGATGGTCTGGACGACCTGCAGGGTGTTGGCGTCCTTCTGCTCGACCCCGGTCAGCACGGACGAGGCGCGGACCTTCGACCCGACCTTGACCGGGTTGACGAAGCGGACCTTGTCGAAGCCGTAGTTGACCCCCATGAGGATGCCGTCGAGCCGCGCCGGGTCCTGCGGGATGGAGCCACACAGGTGCGTGAGCATGGACAGCGTGAGGAAGCCGTGGGCGATCGGCACGCCCCACGGCGACATCTGCGCGCAGGCCTCCGGGTCGACGTGGATGAACTGCCGGTCCTCGGTCACCTCGGCGAACGCGTCGATGCGCGCCTGGTCCACTTCGAACCACTCACCGGTGCCCTCGGCCTGACCGATGGACTCCTGGTACAGCGCGAACGCGCTCTCGCCCTTGCTCGACACCCTGGGAACCTCCTCCTACGACGGAAGAGCCAGCGTCCCAGACGGGTGGGTTCGTCCCGTCGCGGGGGCACTCCCAGGGACACGCCGCGTCCCGAAGATCGGGAACCGTGCATGTGGGAGGCCTTCTGGTGGAACGCTGGAAGCGTGGCCAACGGAGACATGATCAGCAAGGGGCTGCGCCGCGTCCTGCACGCCCCGACGGTGGAGTCCGTCCCCGAAGGACGAATGGTCGAGCTGCCAGGGCGGGGCAGCACGTTCGTGGTCGACGTGCCCGGACCGCCGGGTGCCCCGACGCTGGTGCTGCTGCACGCGCTCGGCTGCACCGGCTACCTCTCCTGGTACCCGACGATCGCCCAGCTCAGCGAGCGCCACCGGGTGGTCGTGCTCGATCAGCGCTGGCACGGCCGCGGGATCCGCTCGGAGCGCTTCACGCTCGAGGACTGCGCCGACGACGTCGTGGCGTTGCTGGACGTGCTCGGCATCGACCGCGTCATCCCGGTCGGCTACTCGATGGGCGGCGCCGTCGCGCAGCTGATGTGGCAACGACACCCGGAGCGGGTCCAGGGCCTGGTGCTGTGCGCGATCGCGCGCAACTTCCGGGGGACCGCCAAGGAGCGGCTGTTCTTCCCGGCGGTTGGCGCGGTCATGCGGCCGCTGGACCGCTACTCGCGCGGCCGGGGCGATCGGATGGCCGCCACCCTGCCGGAGGTGCCGACGACGACCGCGCACGAGCCGGCGTGGGGGTTGGCACAGTTCCGCAGCACCAGTGCCTGGACCCTGCCGCACGTCCTGTCTGCGCTCGGTCGCTTCGACAGCTCGGCGTGGATCGGCGACGTGGACGTGCCCACCGCGGTGGTGGCCATGGCCAAGGACCGCACCATCCCGGTCCGTCGGCAGCACCGGTTGGCGGCGAGCATCAAGGGTGCGGTCACCTTCGAGGTGGACGCGGGTCACGCCGGGCTGGTCCTGTCGGCGCACCTGTTCCGCCCGGCGCTGGACGCGGCCGTCGAGTCGGTGCGACGTCGGGCACTGGTGCATGCCGTGCCCGACGCCCGGGTCGGCTCAGGCGCCGAGCCGCCCGCGCTGCCGGACACCGGGTTGCCCGAGGTCGGCCCGCAGCGCGTCCGCCGCACCCGCTCGACGGGCTGAGCCGCTCCTTCGGGTGCGCCCGTCAGAGGCGCCGCGCCACGAGCCGCGCGCCTCGGATGCTCCGGCGTAGAAGTCCTTGACGCGGTCGGCTTTGGCCCGCAGGACGAGGGCGGCCGAGGTCTCACCCGTAGTGACCGGCAGCTCGGCCACCGCCCGGTCGCGGGCCTGCTGCAAGCGGTTGCCGACGGCATCGACCCAGCCGTCGTAGAACGACAGCCGCCACGACAGCCCGTTGAGGCCCTCCGTGCGGTGCTCGCCGCGGGCGATCCGGCGGTCGGCCGCCATGGTCATCTGCACCGCTAGCGACGCCCACAGCCGCTCGACGACCTCGAGGTCCGCGCGGTGCCCGAAGCCCAGCACCCAGGTCGAGTTGTGCGCGATGTTGACCAGGACGTCGTTGGGGCGGGCGACCATGCAGTAGAGCAGGACCCGATGGCGGTTGCCCCGCTTGCCGTGGGCGCCCACCTCGAGCCGCTCCTGCACCAAGGGCTCCTGCGTGCCCCGTGACTGCCGCTCCTGCTGCCGACGGCGAGCCAGCTCGAGGTCGACCGCGTGGGTGGTCGCGAGCTGCTGGGCGCGCTCGACGAAGGCGGCCGCCTCGAACTCGTTGTCGGTGCCCTCGGCCTGGGCCAGCAGCTTGCCGACCCGGTCGACCAGTCGGTCGTTCTTGTCGTCGTACCTGTCGTCGTTCACAGCACTCCTACCTCGACGTCGTGCTCGCCGTAGCTCACCCGCAGCGCCAGGACCGCGGCCGCTCCGAGCGCCGCCCCGACGAGCAGCAGGACCACCGCGGGAAAGGGCGCCCGGTGCCCCCGCGCCAACCCGGTCGTCTCGCCGACGTGGTGGGCCAGCTCGTGCAGGAGCACGCTCTCGCGCAGTGCCCAGGGCTCACCGTGCGTCGGCACCGGCAGCGCGATGATGCCGGGCGGCTCCCAGTGGGCCGCCTGCACGCCGCGCCGCACCCGCAGCGCGGGCGGGACGAGGGGCCCGGCGACCGCAACGACGGCAGGCTGCGCGAGCACCGCAGCGGCGTAGGTCTCGGCGGTCTGCAGGGTGCCGAAGCGGCGCTCGCCGGGCAGCAGCACGCTGCTGCCGGCCACGGTGGCCAGCTCGGCTCCTTGTCGGGCGGCATCGAGGCGTTGGGCCCAGGCGTCTTCGGCGCGGTAGACGCGCGAGCGCTGCGAGTCGATGGCGGGGGTCGGCACGGCTGCGACGCTAGGCGAAAGTCACGCCGCGGCAGGCCTGCCTCGCCGGGCTGTGGAGGCAGACTGGGCCTGTGGATCGCCGACAGCTGCTGCGTGGGGCGGCCCTCGGGGCCGTGGGTGCGACCGCGCTCGGTGGCTCGCTGTGGCGCGAGGCGATGGCCGCCACCGCGGCCACGGCAGGGCCGAGCCCATACGGCGCTCTGCGCCCCGCCGACGCGAACGGTGTCCGGCTGCCGGGGCGCTTCCGCAGCCGAATCGTGGCGCGCAGCGGCAGCAAGGTGGGGAGCTACGTCTGGCACCCCGCGCCGGATGGTGGCGCCTGCTTCCGTACCGGGGACGGCGGTTGGGTCTACGTCTCCAACAGCGAGGTCGTCAGCGGTGGCGGCGTCGGGGCGGTGCGGTTCGACAGCGAGGGCAGGGTGCTCGGTGGCCGTCGCCTGCTGTCGGGCACCAGCTCCAACTGCGCCGGCGGGGCGACGCCGTGGGGCACCTGGCTGTCGTGCGAAGAGGTCACCCGGGGTCGGGTCTGGGAGTGCGACCCGACCGGGTCGCGACCGGCTGTGGTCCGACCGGCGATGGGGCGCTTCGTGCACGAGGCGGCTGCGGTCGACCAGCTGCGCAAGGTCGTCTACCTCACCGAGGACGACCCGAGCGGCTGCTTCTACCGGTTCCGGCCTACCTCCTGGCCGGACCTGTCACGAGGCGTCCTCGAGGTGATGGCCGGCTCCGGCACGGGGGTCGCCTGGCTGCGGGTGCCGGACCCGTCCGCGGCCTCGGTCCCGACCCGCTCGCAGGTGGCTGGCGCCCGGCGGTTCGCGGGAGGAGAGGGTTGCTATTGGGCCAAGGGCGTGTGTTGGTTCACCACCAAGCACGACGGCCGGGTGTGGCGCTACGACGTGACGGCGGGTCGTCTCGAGGTGATCTGGGCCGGTGGTCAACCGCTCACCGGTGTCGACAACATCGTGGGCTCGCGCTCTGAGGACCTGTTCGTCGCCGAGGACGGCGGCGACATGCAGATCTGCATCCTGACTCCGGAGGGGTCGGTCGCGCCGTTCCTGCAGGTCGTCGGGCACTCCGGCTCGGAGCTGACCGGGCCGGCCTTCAGCCCGGACGGCACGCGGCTCTACTTCTCCAGTCAGCGCGGCACGACCGGGCGCGCGAGCGGGGGAGTCACGTTCGAGGTCCGCGGCCCCTTCCGCAGCAGCACCCGCGAGGTCCCCTGGTACTAGCCCGGTAGCCGTGGGCCTCGACAGCTCCATCTCGCCCAGGACCGCTACGCCCGTCAGGACGCGTCCGGCGGGCGACCCGCTGAGGCGACTCGGGTGGTTGCAGGAGATTCGGGCTAGACGTCCCAGCCCAGGCCGGCAGGGCCGCGACCGAGGTCACCGCCGTCGGGTCCCTCGTCAAACCCGCGCCAGGTCTCCCTGAGCGTGAGCCCCTTCCATGCGCAGATGCCGACGATGACCGTCAGCGGCACAACAACGAGCGCCCATGGGTAGGAACGATAGGCACGTCGGGCCTCAGCGGCCACAAGGGCAGGTGCCACACTCCGCTGGCACCAGAGCCGGCCCTCGCGGATGTGCGCGAGCAGCACCGGGAACCGGCTACACGCCGGGCCGTGGCGAAACCGTGCGACGCCGAAGCGCACGCAGCCCACGCAGCCCACGCAGCCCACGCCGCCCACGAAGCCCACGAAGCCCCCGCAGCCCA
This sequence comes from Mycobacteriales bacterium, assembly GCA_046713755.1. Taxonomy (GTDB): domain Bacteria; phylum Actinomycetota; class Actinomycetes; order Mycobacteriales; family SCTD01; genus JAUYQP01. The sequence continues at coordinate 2,487 of JBKKBU010000117.1, read as the reverse complement.
CGCAGCCAGGCAGCTCTCAAGGGTCGGCGCCTTGAAAAGCTTCGGGCGGGCGAGGACGGTCCCGGCAGGCGGACACAGCGGGGGGCGGCATGTCGGGCGGGTCGGTTGCCGAGCTTTGGCGGTACCCCATCAAGTCGATGCGGGGCGAGCAGTTGGACACGTCGTACTTCACGCCGACCGGTGTCCTTGGCGACCGCGCCGTGGCGTTGATAGATGTCCAGACAGGGCACGTGGTCAGTGCGAAGAACCCGAAGAAGTGGTCGGGGATGCTGGACATGCGGGCCGAGTTCACCGAGGCGCCGCAGCCACACGCCCCGTTGTCGTCGGTGCTCGTGACGCTCGCGGACGGCCGCAGTGCCTCCTCGGACCATGCGGGCTTTGAGGGGCTGATGTCGAACGAGTTCGGCCGGCCGGTGACGGTGGCCACGGTGGCCCCCCAGCGGCCCAGTCTCGAGGAGTACTGGCCCGACATCGCGGAGCTGGATCACCAGGAGACGGTCACAGACGAGCAAATGCCCCCGGGTACCTTCTTCGACCTGGCGTATGTGCACGTGCTGACGACATCCACCCTGGAGCAGCTGCGCCGCCTGTACCCGGACGGGGCCATTGACGTCCGGCGGTTCCGACCGAACGTCGTCGTGCAGCCGGACGGTGACGACGTGGGCTTCGTCGAAGGCAGCTGGATCGGCCGGGAACTGCGCCTCGGCACCGCGGTGACCCTCGAGATCACTGACCGTTGCCCGCGCTGTGTCATGACAACCCTGGCCCAGGCCGGCCTGCCTAAGGACAACGGCATCCTTCGCACAGTGGCGCGCGAGAACGACGTGCACGTCGGGGTCTACGCCAAGGTGCTCCGTGGCGGTGCCGTGCACAAGGGTGACTCGGTCGCGCTTACCTGAGAGCACACGGCGCTGTCCTTGACACGCTCACTCGAAGGAGGAAGGTAGCGGACCTCAGAGCATCCGTGGGAGGCGCATTGGCCGTATCAGATCTCTATCACGAGGGCTCGCGCGCTCTGCAGGACCGCTTCGATACTCGGCGCCTCGCAGACAGGCTCGAGAAGGTCGACCTGCACCGCGCGTTCAGCGAGAGCGAGGTGGCGATGATCGCCGCCTCGCCGATGTTCTTCCTCGCCACCGTGGATGCAGATGGGTTCCCGGACGTCTCGTACAAAGGCGGACGGCCAGGCTTCGTGCGCGTGGTCGGGGAGTCGTCGTTGGCGTTCCCCAGCTACGACGGCAACGGGATGTACAAGAGCCTTGGCAACGTGGTGATGAATCCGCGCGTCGGGCTGATCTTCGTGCGGTGGCTGGACTCGCCGAAGAAGTTGCGCGTCCAAGGCCGCGCGTCGCTGTCCTTCGACGACCCGCTGATGTCGGAGATGGCTGGCGCGGAACTCGTGGTTCGCGTCGACGTCGAACGCATCTTTGACAACTGTCCGCGTTACCTGCACCGAATGGTTCTCGAGGACTACTCCGCCTACGTTCCCGAGCCGGGCCAGGTGGCGCCGATCCCAGACTGGAAACGTAATCCGGCTTACAGCGACGCGCTCTCGCACAAGGACCTGGCAGCCGTCCACGAGTGATGCGAAGTCCTCGGCGTGAGGTCGGACAGCGACTGAAGTACGAGGAAATGCCGGTCCTTGTCCCGCGACAACCAAGCACGGTAGGTGCCGGTCCTCGAATTGCTGAGCCGTCAGTCTTCTGCGATGTAGCCCGTGGCCGGGTCAATCATGCTCAGGAAGTTGCGAATGCTCTCCTGGTGCCCCTCCTCCGCCATGTTCTGCCCCCCGCTGCTTCCGAACCCGTAGTCCTTGTTCGGCCCGCTGACCCAGTCGTAGTCGGTGCCACCATCGTGACTGCGGACCGCGAAGACCTCCCCGTCTACGTCGAGCGTGAAGACCAGTTGGCCGCGCTTCTCGGCTGACTAGGGCATGGCACTCGGAGCGGCAGCGTCGCTAGCGTCAGCGTGGTTCATGCGGCGAGGGTAGGTGCCTGCTACTCGGCCTGTTCTCAGGAGGCTGGGTCGTACGCAGACGACACCATCGATGATGGCAAACCCGCCGATGACTCGGCCGGGATGTGGTCCATCGAGCCGTCGTCGAATGAGATCAGGTACCGCGACATCTGGTGACTCCTTCGTCCCAAGGTGCAGTTCTTGGCGGCAATGACGACGTAGGCTTCAGTGCCGTAGTCGGGTCGCGACGCCGTGCTCGACCGGGCCGTAGTTGCTGCGGGTGGTGCAGTGAGTCGGGGCGCGCAGGGTTCTGGTGCGGGGCTGGCGTCGTTGCGTTGAGGCTGAGGCTGCCGGCGGTGCTGCGGTGGTGAGGTAGCCGTAGGGGCCGAGTCGTCGGCTGTCGCGCAGGGTGAGGACGTGGCCGTCGTGGACGCGGGTGTGGCAGCGCAGGCAGAGCGGCAGGCTGTTCGCGAGGCTGGTGCCGCCGCCTTCGCTCCAGGGGATCGGGTGGTGCATGTCGAGTAGGTGCAT
>JBKKBU010000116.1:0-4538 GCA_046713755.1 Mycobacteriales bacterium | reverse complement strand
CGCAGTCCGGTGACCTCGAGTCGATCGTTGCGGACACCCATGACGGGGTGCTGATGCTCACCAACCGGTCGTGGTCGATCGACGACAAGCGGCTCAACTTCCAGTTCGGCTGCGAGGCCGCCTACGAGATCCGGGGCGGCGAGCGCGGCCGGCTCTACCGAAACGCCACCTACGCCGGCCGCACCCCTGATTTCTGGGGCTCGTGCGACGCGATCGGGGGGCCATCGGACTGGCGGGTCTGGGGCGTGCCCAACTGTGGCAAGGGCCAGCCGATGCAAGTGGCCAGGGTCGCCCACGGCGCCTCGACGGCTCGCTTCCGCGCGACCGTGGGGGTGCGCTGATGCTCGGCGCCGACCAGCTGCTCGACCTCGCCACCGACGCCGTGGCGCTACCCGGCGTCGACGGGGTCGAGGTTGCCCTGAGCCGGTCCGACAGCGCGGTGACGCGCTTCGCGGGCAGCCGCATCCACCAAAGCACCGCCCGCCTCGACGGCGAGGCGCGGGTGCGGGTGGTGCTGGCCGGCGGGCGGGTCGGGGTCGTCGCCACCAACGACCTCTCGCGGGCCGGAGTGCTCCTGGCCGCGACCCAGGCCCGAGACGCGGCCGAGCTCGTCCCCATGGATCCGCTGTTCCCTGGCCTGACACCCGGCGGCCAGGTCTACAGCTCGGCAAGCCCACTCGACGACGAGACCGCCGGCTGCGCCGCGGGTCGCCGCGCCGAGCTCGTCGCGCTGGCGCTGGCCGAGCTGCCCGCCGGTATCGAGGCGGCCGGCACGCTGGAGACCGCGGTGCACGAGCACGCCGTCATCTCCTCCAACGGAGTCAGCGTCTACGGCGCGGGGACGACGGCCGGCGCGACGGTGCTCGCTACAGGGGCGGACTCGTCCGGGTGGACCGAGGCCGGCGCGCGATCAGTGAGTGCACTCGACCTCTCCGATCTCGGCCGCCGAGCCGCGACCAAGGTGCTCCTGGGCCAGGCCCCCCGCGAGGTGCCCCCCGGTCGCTACCCGGTGGTCCTCGAGAGCCCGGCCACCAACGACCTCGTGCAATGGCTGGGATCCCTGGCGTTCGCCGGCAAGGCCTACAACGAGGGTCGGTCAGCACTGACCGGCCAGCTCGGCTCCAAGGTCTGCTCTGCTCTCGTGACGATCGCCGACGACGCACTTGCGGCAGGACTACCAGGCGCCGCCTTCGACGCAGAGGGCACGCCCACCCGTCGTACGCCGTTCATCACCGACGGCGTCGCCGTCGGTGTCGCACACGACCGCGCGACGGCTGCCGTCGCCGGCACGTCATCCACCGGTCACGGCCTGCCGGCTCCGAACCCGGCTGGCGGCGCACCTTGGCACCTGCGGATGACCCCAGGTGGCGCCACCCTCGACGAGCTCGTCGCCGGGCTCGAGCGCGGCCTCTACGTGACCCGCTTCCACTACACCAACGTCGTCCACCCGGTGCACACCTCGATCACCGGCATGACCCGCGACGGCACCTTCCTCGTCGAGGACGGTCGCATCGTCGGCGGCGTACGCAACCTGCGCTTCACCGAGTCGATCCTCGCAGCGCTGTCGGGCGTCGAGGCGGTGGGCTGCGATCTTGGCGTCGGCGTCGATCCCTTCCCCGGTTGCGTGTCAGCGCCGGCCGTCCGACTGGCCGCCTTCACCTTCACCTCGACCACGGCCTACTGAGGCGGCGACGGCGACGCGCGACCTGCGTCGCAGTAGCAGCGCGCCGCCAAAAGCGGTCAGCACGACGGGCAGCACGAGCAGGTCGGACGCCTGCGTGTAGAGCACCGGACACGTGTCGTCGACGAACGGGCGGCCGTTGCACGCCGCCTGCCCGATGAGCCACCACAGCACGACGAGAGGGGAGATCAGCCAGAGCAGCCAGCCTGGCCGCAGCCGGTCGTCATCGGCGGCTTCATGTCCGAGGTACGCCGCCCACGCGGCAGCGATCACACAGAGGGCCAGCAGGCTCGTAGTCACGCGCGCAAGGTAGCGGCTCCTGAGCCGGTTCCTTCACCCCTGGACGCGGGACATGGCGATCAACGTCGACTCTCCTCGTGAGGTCCTACGGCGTCACGGCAACATTCGCCTGGCGACCCGAGGAGGGATGGCAGATGAGTGACGAGCGGTTCGAGGTCCAGCGGCTAATCGCCGCCTCCCCTCAGGCCATCTTCGACGTGCTGACGGATCCACAGGGGCATGTCGCCATCGACAGCTCAGGGATGCTGATGTCTGCCGACGGGGATCGGGTGACGAAACCAGGCGACACGTTTGGCGCTAGACATCCGGCGTGAGCGTCTCTTCCGCGAAGGCGTGACGTGCGAGGCGGGCCGACGTGTTCTTCGGCGGGAGCGGGGGAAGGCCTTCAGCTGTCGGCGGGTGGAATATTGGCGTTGAAGCGCAGCCGGTTGGCTGGATCGAGGCGGCGCTTGAGCTGCCGCAGCCGCTCCCAGGTCTCTGACGGGAACGCTGCAACTACCCGCGCAGCCGTCTGATCGAGCTCCGAATAGTTGAGGTAGCCACCGCCTCGAAGCGAGAGATGCGCCACTGAGTCGGCCATACGGCGCGCCCAGGCGATCTCCCGCTCGTCGGCCTGCGCGTCATCCCAGATGGCGAGCGCCGTGACGTTGGCAACGGCGGCGCGTCCTCCAAATGCTGCGGAGGCCTCGGGGATCCGGTGCGCCATGCCGTGGATGAGCTCCACGAGGCAGAACGAGTCTTCGCTTGCGTCGGACGCCGCCGCGACCAGCGCATCGGCCAGGGTTTCGTCCACTCTGCCGACGAGGTGGCCCTTCCAGTACTGACGAAGACCGAACGGGATCGGCTCGTATTGAGCCTGCTGCTGGAGCCAGCTCATCGCCTTGACGTCGGACTCGAAGAGAGCGGGGTGGCTGCTAAGGGCCCGGACCGCGGCCGCTCCAGCGTCTGGGTCACCGCGCCAGGCGAAGTTGACCGAGATCCCCGGCGAGCCATCCTCTGCTCGCCACGCGACGATCGCCTGAACGAGCTCGTCGGGTGCCGTCGCTTCGATCTCGAACACGCGCATGATCACGTCGCGGATACCGTCACCGCGAAAGCGAAGTGCTCCCCCGTACATGCGCGGCACGGGCGTCAGTGCGTACCGCAGATGGGTAACGATCCCGAAGTTGCCGCCGCCTCCGCGAAGACCCCACAGGAGTTCCGGCTCGGACTGGTCGTCGATGTCGATGACGTCACCGTCCATCGTCACCATCTTGGCCCCGATGAGAGCGTCGCATGCGAATCCTTGCGAGGCCAGGAGCCAGCTAATGCCGCCGGTCAGCGTCAGGCCGCCGATGCCAGTGTCGATGAAAGTGCCCGAAGGAGCCGCAAGCGTGTATGCGGCAGTAGCCGCATCAAGATCCATCAGCCGGGAGCCAGCAAGCGCCTCCGCCGTGCAGGCGACAGGATTGACGACGGCACCACGCCAACGCGAGAGGTCGAGGAGGAGCGCGCCCTCCGGCGACGAATGGCCGGCCACGCTGTGGCCACCTCCGCGGACGCCGATGGGGAGGTCGACCTCCACGGCCCACCTGACGGCCGCCACGATGTCGGGCACGTCTGCCGGGCGGAAGATATAGGCGGGCTGGCCGGTGGCCAAGGCGTTGTACGCGGCGCGGGCTGCCTGGTACCCGCCATCCTGCGGCTCCAGCACCTCTCCCCGCGTGCGCGCTCGCAGATCACCCACGATGTCCACACCGACCTCCGATCTCGAGCGGTGAGTTGGCGCGGAGGATAGCGCCTCACGGGGCGCCAGGTTGCTCTTCGCGCGCCACTCGCGAGCAGTGAGGGCGACGGCGCCCGCTCTGGCGAGACACGGCGCTAACTTGGCTCCATGCCTACTGACCGGGGGTACCGCGTGCGCCGCATCGCGGCGACGCCGGAACACTCGCTGAGTGGCAGTGACCCCGACTACGCCGACGCGTTCGCTATAGAACTGGGGTCTCCAGACGCACACTCCCCAGAGCAGTGGGCGAGAGCTGCGCTAGAACATGCGTCGCCTGTTGTTCGTGGGATTATCCGCTTCGCACAAGTGCGTGTGCTGGGCTTGCACTTGCGGCCTCGCACTGACAGTGACGCAGTCCTGGGCTGGCCGGTCAAGGCCTCCACCTCCGACACACTCCACCTTCGGGCCGCTGGTCCTCTGCTCAACGGCGACATCGTCGCCCAGCGCACCTCACCGCGACGACTAGTGGTGACGACGTCGCTCGTCTTCGAACGGCCGCTCGCCCGGCTCCTCTGGATGCTCGTCGGACCGCTGCACCGAGTCATCGCCGGATACCTGCTTCGTCGCGCTGCTGCGTTCCTAGCGGCTGGCGCCCGAGAGAGGTAGTCGCGGCCGTTACCGCACGCTTCATAGGTGCCCGTCTCGGATGTTGCGACCGAGATTCGTCTCAGTTCCGGAGGCGAGTCGCCACACCGTTTTCGAGGGGTCCGTACTGCCACCTGGCAGTGCAGGTGGTCGGGCCGCGAAGCGTACGGCTGCGGGGCTGGCGTCCTCGGGTGGGAACCGATGGCG